>CAZMYK010000384.1:0-4677 GCA_964570435.1 uncultured Saprospiraceae bacterium
ACGATCAAATTCATCAGCTTCGATCACTGTCCAATCACTCTCTCCATAGCAATAGTTAGAATCAAAGTTGTTCGCAATTCCGCCGAGAAAGCAAGAAATATCTATGCCTGCGTTCTTGAGAATATGCGACACCATGGAACTTGTGGTTGTCTTGCCATGAGTACCTGCAATTGCGATGCACTTTT
The DNA here is from genome assembly GCA_964570435.1 of uncultured Saprospiraceae bacterium. Lineage (GTDB taxonomy): Bacteria > Bacteroidota > Bacteroidia > Chitinophagales > Saprospiraceae > Portibacter. The sequence continues at coordinate 186 of CAZMYK010000384.1, forward strand.
TCTCACGACTAATTACACCTAGCATCTCCGATCTTTTCATAACCGGGACTTCCGAATCCATCAGGAAGGTGAGTTCAGTATGATCGTTCGGAATAGCTGGTGTGTATACCACAGCATCCAAGCCTTCCGGGATCTTACTCACATTGTCATCATAGTGGATCTTCATTCCCTCACTTACTAACTTTTTAGTAAGCCTAGTTTCAGTCTTGTCATAGCCATAAATTTCTGCCCCTCTTTGATTATAATATCTAGCAAGAGCACTCATGCCTATTCCCCCAATACCTATAAAATATATCTTCTTTAAAGCATCTAACTTCATAGACTACTTTTTTGCTAATTCAATTATTTCCTCGGCAATGTCTTGAGCTGCCGTTAACTTTGCAAGGCTCCTAATATTAGAGGTCAATGTTGCCCTGCGGTCCTTATCAAACAGCAAGTCATTCACTTGCCCCACCAATTGCTCTGCAGCATCTACATCTTTCAACAAGACTGCTGCGTCCTCATTCACCAGGGCCATCGCATTCTTAGTCTGGTGATCTTCAGCCACGTTCGGGCTGGGTACCAAGATCGCGGGCTTTCCCACGATACACAATTCAGAAACAGTAAGGGCTCCTGCCCTGCATACTACCACATCTGCTGCCGCATAAGCTAGGTCCATCCTTTCCAGAAAGGCCATTGGATGCACATTCGGAAGCTGAGCGGTTTCACAGTCCACAAAGTCCTCATAGTAGATCGAGCCCATCTGCCATATCCATTGGATATCAGGCTGATCTGCTATGAGTCTTGTGTTCTGCTTCATCGCATTGTTCAAAGTCCTTGCACCAAGGCTTCCACCAAACAAAAGTGTAGTTTTCTTATTTGGATCTAGTTCGTAATGCTTTAATGCTTCTTCATATCGATCCTTCAGGTTAGAAATGTCCTTTCGCACTGGGTTGCCAGTGAAAATGATCTTCTCCCTTGGAAAGTATTTCTCCATGTTCGGATAAGCTACGCAGATCTTTTCTGCCTTTCCAGCAAGTAACTTGTTGGTCACTCCAGCATAGGAATTCTGCTCTTGGATCAGGGCAGGAACCTTTCTAGATGATGCCATTTGTAAAAGTGGACCAGAGGCATAGCCCCCTACTCCCACAACCACATCTGGTTTGTACTTGCTTACGATTCTTCCCGCCTTGAAGAGGCTGGTGAATAACTTAATCGGAAACATAAGATTTCGTAATGTCAATTTTCTATGGAACCCACTGATCCAGAGACCTTCTATGGGATATCCCGCTTTCGGGACTTTTTCCATTTCCAGCTTACCTTTAGCCCCCACGAAGAGTATTTCAGTATCTGGTTTTAGTTCTTTCACCGCATTAGCTATCGCTATTGCCGGATAAATATGCCCACCTGTTCCTCCTCCACTAATGATCAATTTCATCTTCTTCTATTTCAGTAAGCTCAACTTTTTGAAGCTTTGCGGTTTCTACGTACCTACTTACACTGAGAATAACACCCAAGGAAATGCAGGTCATGATTAGTGAGGTCCCCCCCATGCTAACCAGTGGCAAGGTCAGCCCAGTAACTGGAACGAGGTTGACCGAAACAGCAATGTTAGCGAAGGCTTGTACTACAATATTGAGACAAAGCCCCATTGCTAGTATGGCTCCAAAAGTCTTTGGACACTGCGTCACCATCCTTGTACATCTAATTAAGAGCATGAGGTACAAGGCCAAAATCAAAAGTCCTCCGATCAACCCATATTCCTCACATATGATGGCGTAGATAAAATCTGCATAAGGGTAAGGCAGGTAATTTCTTTGAATCGAATTTCCTGGCATTACGCCGAACCAACCACCTTCAGCAATTGCAATCTTCGACTGCTGTACTTGATAGCCTCCATCACCACCACCCATAAATTCTGTAACCCTGGAAATCCACGTCTCAACCCTGATATAGTCAGGAAACGCATAACCTAAGATGACAACTAATGAAACCAAGGCAATCCCAAAGACGACTAGTAGTACGATGTATTTCATATCCACTCTGCCGATGATCATCATCAAAAGGCAGGTAAAAAAGAGTAGTCCTGCTGTAGAAAAATCCGCTGGCATAATCAAGCCACATACGATCATCACTGGAACGATCAGTGGCAGGAAGGAACTTCTTAAATCCTTGATCACTTCTTGCCTCTTTGATATCGATCTCGCTAAAAAGATAATCAAAGCAAGCTTCGCAAAATCAGAAGTCTGGAACCTCTGATCAAGAAATGGAATGGTCAGCCACCTCCTTGCTTCGTTTATTTCTGGCCCAAAGAAGATCGTGTATCCCAGCAAGGGAACTGCTATCAAAAGTAAAAGCGGGGCCCATCTAGAGTAGAACATGTAGTCAAACTTATAGGCGATGTACATGGCTACTAGACCTACGCCTAAGAAGACAATCTGCTTCAATAGCAAGAGCTCTGTGTTGCCTCCATGAGTCTTATATGCCATAGATCCCACAGCGCTGTATACTGCCAAGGTCGAAAAGATCGCAAGGATCGTCACGATAAGCCATATTATCTTATCGCCCTTCAACCTACTATATGCCATTGCTACGCTCGTCACTCTATTTTACAATTATTTTGTTGCGTTCATTTATTGTTTGTCTTTAAGTCGCCAAATTCATCACTGCTTTCACAAACTGCTCTCCTCTGTCCTCATAGTTTTCAAACAAGTCAAAACTTGCACATGCAGGACTTAAAAGGACCACATCACCTGCGTTTGCCAAGTCGCTTGCAATTTGCACAGCTTCCACCATTGACCTAGATTCTCTTCCCTCACCGAAATAATCCAGCAACTTGGAATTATCTATTCCCAGATAGATTTTGTGCTTCACCTTCTCTGTCACGAGACTACTAATTGCCTCATAGTCATTCCCCTTATCACTGCCTCCAACAATCCAGATTATACTGGATTCCATTGCTTCTAAGGCATAAAAAACAGCATCTACATTTGTTGCCTTACTATCATTCACGTAGACCACTCCTTCCACTTCAGCAACTTCCTGCAGTCGGTGTGCAACATTTACGAAGCTTTCAAGCCCCTTTTGAATTTGACCTCTATTAAGTCCATATTCAAGGCCAACCTCGATTGCGCATAAGGCATTAAATCGATTATGCCTTCCCTTCAGCTGTGATTTCTCTATTTCAAATATTTCTCCGCTCTTCGTTAAGAGCTTACTTGACTTATAATTTTTTTCTTCTATTGCAATCCTTCGTTGCCTTCCTCCTTGTAGTTTTAATTCTGAGTTGTACACAAGAAGGTCGATCTCCTTTTGGTTCATCGCAATTCGCCACTTTGCTTTTTCATATTTTGCAAAGTCGTAGTCATATCTGTCCAAGTGATCAGGAGTGATATTGAGCAAGACTGCAATATTCGGCAGAAAGTCCACTATCCCATCCAGCTGGAAGCTACTTAACTCTAAAACATACACCTCAGTGTCCTCGGCTTCTTTACTCACTTGTCTAGCGAAGCTTTCTCCAATGTTACCACCCACAACAGCTGTAACTCCAGCCTCACGAAGTAGGTGATAAATAAGTCCGGTCGTAGTTGTCTTTCCATTACTCCCAGTTACTCCAATAATTCTTTTCTCTGTAAAGTAAAAACCAAACTCGATCTCCGAGATGACCGTCTTGTCATAATAGTTCAACCCTTTTATTACTTCCGTATGATCTCCTACACCCGGACTTTTTACGATAATGTCAAATTTCTGTAGCTCTTCCAAGCTGTGTCCCCCTTCTTCAAACGGGACTTTATTTTCCTTTAATTCTGTTCTATACTCGTCCGAAAGTTTTCCATATTCCGAGACAAAAACCTTCTTTCCTCGAGATTGTGCTAGCAAGGCTGCACCTACTCCACTTTCTCCACCGCCTATAATTGCAACAGAATCGAACCTCATCACCTCATCTTCAAAGTGATAATCGTCAGTATCGCTAACATTATCCCTACAATCCAAAACCTCGTTACTATCCTTGCCTCATGCATTCCCAACTTCTGAAAATGGTGGTGCAAGGGCGACATTTTAAAAATCCTTCTGCCTTCGCCATATTTCTTCTTTGTGTACTTAAAGTAAGACACCTGCATCACTACTGACAAGGTCTCAGCCAAGAAGATTCCACACAAGATGGGAATCAACATTTCCTTCCTAATGAGGATGGCAAAGACTGCAATAATTCCTCCAATGGTCAGAGATCCCGTATCGCCCATGAAGACCTTAGCTGGGTATGAATTAAACCATAAGAATCCCACGCAAGCACCTAAGAAGCTCGCTGCAAAAATCACTAACTCGCCAGATCCTGGGATGTACAGAATATTGAGATAGTCAGCTATTATTGTATTACCTGAAACATAGGCAAGGATCCCTAAGGTTGCGCCTATGATTGCAGATACCCCAGTGGCGAGCCCATCTAGTCCATCAGTTAGATTAGCGCCATTAGATACTGCGGTGACAATAAATATGATGAATGGCACAAATA
>CAZMYK010000385.1:0-4671 GCA_964570435.1 uncultured Saprospiraceae bacterium
CACCAAATGCCCAACTGTAAGTTGAACCTCCTAGCGTATTGTTGTCAAATGTTACATTGAATCCATCAACAGATGAAGTAAATGAAACATTAGGAACGTCGCTAATCGTTACATAGTTGACCTTGTTCTCAGTGTCACTTGTTCCACCTCCACTTACGACCAATCTGGCATTAAAGGTACCTGCATTGTTATAGGAAACTGTTGGATTCTCGGCTGAGGAGGTAGATGGACTACCATTTTCGAAGGTCCAAGAGTAGGTCTCAACATTAGAAGAAGATTGATTGGTAAATGTAATTTGTTGTCCCTCGCAAACTTCAGTTGTATTTGAGGTAAATGCCGCAGTGACTTGGTCTACTATGGTTACATTTCTAACTTCTGTGTCACTTCCGCAGTCATTGTTTGCTGTCAATGTCACAGAATAGGTCCCATCGTTGGCATAAGTGTGATTTGGGCTTGTAGCCGCACTTGTATTTCCATCACCGAAGGCCCAACTGTATGAAGTAGCATTGCTACTGCTATTGTTGAAAGATGCTGTAAATCCAGAAACGGAACTTGAAAAACTGGCCGATGGCGGATTGCCTATTCCAGAAAGATTCATATTCAGGATCTGTGTATCAGAACCGTCATCATTAGTAGCAGTCAATGTAACTCTATAAATACCAGCTCCAGGGAAGTCGATGATAGGATCTTCTAGCGAAGACGTAGATGGACTTCCATTTTGGAATGACCATGACCACGAAGTCGGATTATTAGTTGATAGATCTTCAAATTGTAGTCTTGTCGGATTACATTCTGATATATACGATGCCCCGAAGTCCGCTACTGGTGGATTACCACCACCTTGAGGCGGATTACCATTACATGAGCCTAGGCAGTCAACATGCGGTTGAGCAATATAGGTGTTTAGTGCAGCAACTGATGTGGAATTCCAGGAAGTCGTATTGTTAATAGAACCTGACATGATAAATCCACTTCCACCAATATGTCGCAAGCTGAAGTTGTGTCCTATTTCATGAGAAACCAAAACTCTTAACGAGGTGGCATTGTTGCCTATATCTTCTAAAACGTGGTATCTTCCAGTACAACCCCAAGGGCCACCGATCCATGCAAGACCCACAGTACTGCTGCTTCCTTGGTAGGCAAGGTTGTCATCAGTCCAAAGTTGACCCATATCGTGGTTGTTCGAAAAGCCACCAGGCGCCCAGGTAGTAAAGTTATCTAGTAAAGTTTCTGCATTTGTGCTTCCTCCCCATGGAGACTCATTGGAACTGGTTCCTAGGAAGGTCTCTACTATAACAAATCTCACCTCATCACTGAAGGAGTCATCGTAGTCGGTGTTCACGTTGGCCATCACCCCTGCATTCCAATTGCTTGTGCTAGATCCTCTTGATTGCACTACATTGTAGTCATTAGCAATCGCAAGATCTACTTGCCTGCAAGCTCGTCCAGATCTTGTGCTGTGATCATGTGGAGCAGTCAGCGTCAATTTCTGTTTTCTTGACTTGTGTGTTTCAGATGCACAAGTGTTATTTTCGTTAGGAATGACATCGGACTCCTTATATATGATGATCTGATCTTCGCTGGCTTCAGAATCGAAGGTGGAAAGTGGTTCGAAGTAGATTACTTCATTGATGGTTTCTATCCTTCCATATAGAAAGTTGTCATTTACTGTGATCGTCGCTCTGATGTTGTTAGACTTCTGGCCATAGCCGCGAAGGACAATGGGTAGTTTAACGTTATTCCTTGTTCTACTAACACCTCCCGTGTGCTCAATATAATTTTCAGTGAATGCCTCGTCAGTTACGAGTTCTAGGTTCCACTTGTATTTTTTGTGGACTTGGAAAGGAATCTTGATGAAGTCGTTGCGCTTGCTATCAGCTGTTTGACGAAGATTTTTGGAATCAAAGGTTGCAATTTCGTAGTCTCTGAAATTTTGATCTAGTGTATTCGTTTGCGCAGAAATGCTTCCTAATGTTAGGAAAAATAGAAAGGTGAGTAGGTTTTTGATGTTATTGAGAATCTTCATATTTCGTCTGTGGTCACGTCCTGTTTTACAATAATGCTCTGAACTAAATGTCAGTGAGTAGAAGCATTAATCATAGTAATGATGCTTTGTGACTGTCATTACCACTACTTTTGAAATGGCTAGTCTCCGACATTTGAAACTTTGTGCCAGGCCAAATTTTTTGGGTAAGGTCCTTTCTACTCGCTCTTCAAAGCATTTTTTTTCTTTCAAAAAAATGTAAAGCCTTCGTGGTTCGGAGACATGACGGTCGATAAATCCAATACCCCCTAAAGTAAAAATGTATCTGTGGAGACATTCCGTAGATACATTAAGTTTTTTTATATGTTTTAGAGAATGGATTGTTCACCTAACATTGCTGTCAGATTATGATGTATAGTAATTACCTGCGCTTGAAGATTCAATTCATTATAGCTTGTGATTGCTCAGGCTAGTGGGGCAATTAAGCAACGTGAACTATTTCACAGCTGAAAGACATAGAGGGTTTGGGCTTGGTCCAGGAGGTAAAGTTTGCTGTCGTTTATACACCACGCAAGGTCAGAGTTGATCGGGCGATTGTCAAGCACGAAATGAGAAGAATATTTGAGTGTTTCAATGTCAAATTCATACAGGGTCTGATTCCTAATTCCCCTTACATAACCCTTCTTTTTGTTCAATAGCATACCTCCCGTACAACTAAATTGCTTATTGCTATTCGGTATGTGGTTAGGACGCGACAAAATAATCCTGCCTTCAAAATCTGCCTTGTGCAGGTGTGTGCCTTCATTGATCAAAATTTTTTGATCGCAAATTTTAAAAGAACAGGGTTTCAAACGGCTGAAATCTAGCCTGTTCCTTAATTTTCCCGAATCTTTTGAGATAAATAATATATTTTGCTTTGTGGTGAAAATGAAGATAAATTTTTCATGCTCAAACGAATAGCCATTTATTTTCTCCACAGCGGGAAGTTCATCTTTAAGTTCTATCTTCCACAGCAAGTCATTGTTGTCGAGAGAGCTAGATTTGCAAAGCACCTTTTCTTTTTTGTTTAAGTAGTAGTAGGCTTCACCATGCAAGTGCCAAAGTGGCGCATCCTCTAGTCTTTCCGATGTGAATTCTAGTACATCGAAGTCAAACTTTAGATAGGTGTATTTATAGGTACTTCCAGATGTGATCTTCGCAGCTACATAAAGTTGGTCATCGTTGAAGACCTGATAACTCGAAAGAGCATAGTTTGAATCCACTTCTATTAATAAATTGTAATCCTTGTCAAAAATTGAAATTTTGTCTAGAACATTGTTTTGGTAGAATATATAGTTATTGAAAACATAAAATGGGCGTGCTCTAAATGATTCTTGAACAAGTGATGGTCGTTCTAGTTTTTTGGAGCTCAATAGCGCTAGCTCGGTCCCAAGAAAGTCATAATCCCAAATATCAGATATCTTATCAAGTAGTTTCATAGTTGATATTTTCTGTGGCCCAACACTGTTCTTCACAAGGCACACATCCATTTTGATTAAGTATCAAATATACACTCCTTTGCAAATTGTCAAAATTTATCATTTCAGGTCGCCTTAAAGAAAACTTCTTATTCACCAATTTCCCGGATCTTCGGTCGTTTCAACACAAAGGTTTGGGATTGTAACGATTTATCAAATACTACAAGCGATTTAAGTCTCCTAGAAGAGCCATAGTAAGTGTTCTCACAATTTGCAAATGTAGCTGTATTTTCTACTTTAACCTTGTCTGCCCATCATCCGGTTACATGAAAATAAAGGCTTTCGATTCTCTTCCATAGCAAGATCTTTAGGTTAATCTTCGATCTTCCTTATCTTGCAGGATTTCTTGGTCGAAAACAATACTTGACAAATGACAGAACGGAAGCAGGCACTTGGTGCAGAAAAGCAACGACTAAAAGAATCAGATAACAACACAAATTGGAAAAAGTGGGGGCCCTATGTGACAGACAGACAATGGGGAACTGTCCGAGAGGACTATAGTGCAAACGGGAATCCTTGGAATTTTATTTCGCATGAAATGGCAAGGAGTAATGCCTATCGATGGGGGGAAGAAGGAATCGCGGGTTTTTGCGATTCAGCGCAGATTTTGTGCCTAGCTCCGGCCTTTTGGAATGGACGAGATCCAATCCTGAAAGAGCGACTATTCGGTCTCACGAATGGTCAAGGAAATCACGGTGAAGATGTGAAAGAGCTCTACTATCACTTGGAATCAAGTCCGACCCATTCCTATGCGAAGTTCCTCTATAAGTATCCGATGGCCAGCTTCCCTTATGATGAACTATTGAAGAATAATCAAAGGAGTAAGGATGAAACTGAGTATGAAATCTTACAGACTGGGGTCTTCGACAAGGGAAGGTATTTCGATATCTTCATAGAATATGCAAAAGCAGACACGGATGATATCTTGATGAAGATCACCGTGCATAACCGATCAAATTCGACTGAAGATATTCATGTCATTCCCCACCTTTGGTTTCGAAACTTCTGGAAGCACAATCCGAGGTACAAGAGGCCCAATATTAGAATGTCAGCGGATAATGAAATCCTTGCGCAATCGATCAGAAACGGTAAGTACTATCTTTATTTTGAAGATGGAGAAGCTTTGTTTTGCGAGAATGAAACCAACAATGTTAAGATTTACAGGACAAG
>CAZMYK010000386.1:0-4671 GCA_964570435.1 uncultured Saprospiraceae bacterium
TGATCCTATCGGTTGCCCCACTTTTGATAGACGTCCGAAACAAAATGCATTTGTTGAATCTTACTACAAGCCGCTTTTTGCTTATTCAATGGTGGGCTCTAATAGCCCTGAAATAGGAAGCACCTACCTAGGGCAAAGAGATGATACTGAAAAAGCCCTTTATTCATGGTCAGCAGGGATAAATGTGGGGTGGATCTCGGACTACAACGTTGGTGTCAAGGCCGGGGCTGAATATGAAGTCATCAATGAACGATTTACCTATGAAGACCCTTCGGCCATTAGGAATCAAACTGTTATTACAATCGATACGATATTTAATACAGATGGTAGTTTTAACACCACTTCAGATACAAGCGTGGTTCAAGTATCTGGAACTGAGCTGCTGAGCATTTATAACTACCACAGAACGCTAAGCATTCCTATCCATGCCTTATACCACTTGAGTTTCGACAAGTTTGCCTTAGAGATTAGTGGTGGACCAATATTCAATATTACCTACAGTAATCGAGGCAAAATAATTGATGCTGCGAATGATGACCAATGGTTTACAAAAGGAAGGTCAGGATCATATGATGTTTTCAAAGACAGGTTGGATGTTAGTTTTTCATTATCAATTGGAGCCATGTATTCACTTTCTGAACATGTTCAATTATATGCTAGGCCTGAATTTAGATTCACACCTACATCAATTGCAAAAACAACAAGTCCTTTCACCCAGAAGTACTTAAATACAGGGCTATCTATGGGAGTGAGGTATTATTTTTCTGGAAATCCAAATTTCTAGACAACGAATGAAGAGTGAAATGAGTCTAAATAAAAAATTAAAGAAAGGAATGAAGATTTTAAAGTTTACTGCGTTCCTGTTTACGATACTTTTGTTTTTTAGTTCTTGTTACAAGGACAATAATATGTTCATACCCATTGAGGAGGAAATGGAACCAGATCCTGAGCCTAAAGGAGACATTGCAGATTTTTTTAGCAACAGCGCCTCTCAGATGGACAGTATCCGATTTGCTGCTGAATCAGGAATCCGGATCTTAACTGCTAATGAAACAGTTCTAGAAATATTCCCCAACAGCTTTCAGAATGGCAATGGTGATCTTGCCAGCGGTGAGATAGAGTTCACATACATTGAGGTACTCCAGGCATCTGAGTATGCCTTTTACAACCTGCCAACCATCTCTGGAGGTCAGAGATTAAGATCTGAAGGTGTATTCAGATTCGAAGCTTACAGTGAAGGTGAAAAACTACAATTCAAAGAAGGTAAGGGAATCCTTGTAAGATTACCTGATGATGCCCCTGAAGTAGGAATGCAACTTTTTGTCGGAGAAGGACAGGGAGAAGAGTTTGACTGGATCGTTGCTGATGAAACAATTAATGTAGGAATTAATAGTGAAATAGAAATAGGAGAATGGTCGCTTGATCTTGAAGCCGCAGGACAGGATTTTGTTCAAGGTTTTGGCTATCTATTTACATGTGACTTATTCACATGGATTAATGTTGACATCTTTGCGGATGTTCCTGAAAGCCAAAAGACGGAGGTCTGTGTAGAACTTCCTGAACTATATACTCCCGAGAACACAGTTGTATTTATGTACTTCAACGGAGAAAATTCCATCCTTGGCTTGTTCCCAGATGCTGATAAAATGAAATGGTGTGAACCATATGGAGCCACCCCGATCGATTACACAGTCACCTTTCTTGTCGTTTCCAACCAAGGTGAGGACGTCTATCACTTCGGAATCCAAGAAATAGTTGTCACAGAAGAAGCAACTGTCTTCATTGAGCCGGAAGAGCTGTCCCTTGATGACATTCTCAAGAAAATTAAAGAGTTAGAATAGTTAGTAGAAAGATTTCGTAAACAGGGCCCGGGGAGGATCGCGAGATTTTCTTCGGGCAATTTACGTTGTTAATGCCACCTATTTCCAGAAAATAGGCTATTATAGCTTCTTCAAAGAAAATAATGTCTTCAAAGAAAAAGAAGCGTAAGAAAAAGCAGGTCGTCACCAAAGCTAGTGCAAAGGCTGTTGTAAAAAACACGGCCAAGAAGAAACCTGGCATCAAGATAAACGAGGACTTATTGTTTATCCTAGGCTTAATAGCCATCCTAGCTCTTACTTATTTTGCAAGACTTAACTTTATTGACATCGCACTTGAGAGAGATGAAGGTGACTATGCGCTTGCCGGAAAGCTCATCCTTGAAGGTGCTACTCCCTACATTGACGTTTTCGAACAAAAACCACCTGGGCTGTTTTATAGCTATGCGTTGATAGAGGCAATTTTCGGATCAACACCGAAGAATTTGCATATGGGATTCATTGTTATTAATCTGCTTACTTGTGTATTCATAGCTAATGGACTTCGATTTTTGATAGGCACTCTTGCAGGACTTGGAGCAGCCGCTGCCTTTGCTCTATTGACGCTAAATCCTTATGCTTCGGGATTCTCGATACAAGCTGAACATCTTCTTGTTTTCTATGTTTCGATTTCTTTCTTTTTGCTGGCCTATTACTATAGATCCGGTCGGCTACTTTCCTTGATATTAGCTGGTGCCTCCGTCGCCTGGGCTACCACAATAAAGCAGAATGGGCTCTTCTTTGTGCTTGCCATAGGCTTGGGTATTGCAGCGATACATCTAACAAAGGATAAGTTCGATCTTAAAAAAATTGGAAAAGAATACGCTTATTATGCACTTGGAGGAATTACGATGGCCTTCCTTGTCATGATGCTAATAGCAGTGCAAGGAGTCTGGAAGGAGACGATCTTCTGGTCCATCACTTTTCCTCGAGAATTCTACATTTCAACCATTTCATGGGACGAGGGCATGGCCTTTTTAAAGGGTTACTATAAAAGAATGAGTAGTTTCAATTCCTTACTTTGGTACTGCAGTTTGGCGGGCTTTCTCCTTTTCATGAGCTCCAGAGTTAAGTGGAGTTTGAAGGTTTGGATAATTCTTATCCTTCTACTATCCTTCGCTAGCATATGGCCTGGGCTAAGATTTTACGGACATTATTGGTTACAATTCTTTTTTGGGGTTTCAATCGGTCTAGGTTTATTGAGTTTTGGCCTGCAAGATCTCGTTGCTAGATGGAGGCGCAAAAATCTTGGAATACTAGCTGGTGCAGCATTGTTAGTTGCGATAGTAAGCTATGCAGTCAGTAAGAAATATGCCTTCTACACAAAGCCAAATCTAGTTGCAATTATTGATCAAATTTATGGAGACAATCCTTTCAATGAAATGCGAGTGATTTCTGAGTTTATCAAATCTAAGAACCCAGATCCAAAGACTGACAAATTATTAGTTGCTGGCTCAGAACCGCAATTACTGCTAGAGACCGGTTTAAGCAGTCCGACACCTCATACATTTCTTGCATTTGTTGCGGGTGAGCATCCAGCCAGCGAGGTTTGGAAGACTGACTACATGGCTATGATGCAAAGAAATGAGGCAAAGTATGCGGTATATGTCGCTCATCCATTTTCCTGGGTCGCAAAGGGGCAATCAGGTATCAATTTTGCAAGCCAAGTGTACAGACATTTGACAAGAAACTACAACATAATTGGGGTTGCAGATATCATTAGCAAGGATCAAACAATCTATAAGTGGGATAACGAGGCTCCGACTTACCAACCTCAAAGCCAAAAATATGTCTTGGTTTTTGAAAGAAGAAATTAACAAGACTATTGCTCTACTTTTCAATTCCATCATAAAAGCGATTCACAACAAAGAGCGGTCGCTTCCGCGACTCATCGTAGATCCTAGTAATGTATTCTCCTAGTATCCGTATAGACACCAATTGGACACCACCAAAAAAGAAAATAGCTAGAATTAAGGTGGTGAATCCTTGCGGTACTTCTCCCCAAATCAAGCGCTTTGAAATTAAGTAAATCGCATAGACAATAGTCAGTCCAATCGTGACAGCACCTATGCTGCCTAAGAACTTAATCGGGAAATTGCTAAAGCTAAAGACACCATTGTAAGCTAACTGAAGTAGCTTTCGAAAGCTGTACTTCGTTTCACCAGCAAGTCTACTATCACGTTCGTATTCCATTCCAGCTTGCTTAAAGCCCACCCAGTGCCTAATTCCTCTTATGAAAAGACTCTGCTCAGGATGAGAAATGATATGATCTTTTACGCGAGCTGACATAAGACAAAAGTCACCGCTATCTAATGGGATATCTTCTGCAGACATAAACTTCAATAGCCGATAGTACAACCAATATGAAAATCTCTTTAAAGAAGATTCCTTCCTCTTTTTTCTTACAGCATAAACTACATCAAGGGCTTCATCTTTAAGTTTCTTGTAAAAGGCAGCAAATACTTCCGGTGGATCTTGTAGATCACCATCCATGATGCCAACGAAGTCACCTTGGGCATGGCTTAAGCCTGAAAGAATGGCACTCTGATGGCCAAAATTTCTTGATAGATCAAGGACCTTAAATCTAGAATCTCCAGCATTGTATAGCAGCAACTTTGTTAGACTAGCATCACTACTTCCGTCATTAACACAGATAATTTCAAAGGCCTCCCCTATACTTTCTAATGCTGATATACATCGCTCATACAGCTTGTCGATGATCAGGTCTTCATTATATATTGGTATTACTATCGAAATCATATATCTCTACAAGCTTTTTCTTTTCTTTTTCCCAATGCAGATCTTCTGCAGCAAG
>CAZMYK010000387.1:0-1690 GCA_964570435.1 uncultured Saprospiraceae bacterium
CTTAGAATATTCAAGTAATTTCTGTGTGAAATTTACAATTTGAGCCGCCATACCTTGATTTTGTATCCCAGTAGCAGTGAAGCACATATTATCTGCATAGGTTTGGTCTATTAGAAAGGTCTTGCCTACTCTTCTACGCCCTGTGACAGCAAGGAAGGAAGATTTTGGAAGATTGAGAAGTGCCATCATTTCCTTTTGCTGGCTTTTTCGACCTACTACCTTGGACATAGATAAGAGTTTATAAGTGTATTTATGTCTCAATATATGATATATAAATACAATTATAAAATATTAAAAGTGTATTTATCGCATTCTAAAAGAAGGGTAAATACAATTATAGGCTTGATCAGCCGAGACTCGAGACAATCCAAAAGCAACTTAGAGGCCGTTTCATAAGGAGCGGCTTTTGACCTTAAACTGGCACAGACTTAAAGTTTTACGAATTTAAAGACTTCACCATCGATCTTGAGCAAATGCAAACCTGAGGGAAGGCCTTCTAAGTCAATCTCGCCACTATTTATGGCTCCACTTCGTAACATCTTGCCATCCATCTTGTAGATCATGTATTCTCCGTCTACCCAAGAAAAATTGCGAAGGTAGATCCTGCTAGTCGCTGGATTAGGATAGATAACTTCTAAGAGCTTGGCTTCTTCCGAAACATTGGTCACAAGCCTGTTAATCTTGCCATCATGCGAATTACTGTTCTTATAGCCATTCCAAAGTATCGTATTTTCATCATAAGGGACACCAAGGTCAAAAGCATTAACAAAGGCAGAATCAGGACTGGAAGAATTAAACTTTAGTTGGTAGGACAGTGCCGTGAGATCCAGTAATCCATCCTTGTCGATGTCTCCGAGACTAGCACCATTTAGAAGGGTAAAACCTTCGACGAATATAGGAAAGTTACTCACGGCATTCCCGTTTTCAAAGTGGTAGGCGTTAATCATACCCATGCCTCCAACTGCACCATTCGAAGCTGTAATGATCTCATAGTCGGAGTCATTGTCGATATCTGCAATGGCCAAGATACCTTCTGAGCCTATTAGGTCAATAATCCTGAAGTCTTCTATCGGAAAACCCTGATTGGTATAAGCAAGAACTACATCGCTAGGGTTTGTTTCAGAAATGAAGGGTCTGGGGTAAAAAATTTCATATTGCTGGTCACCGTCAATGTCTACCACGGCTGGTGTTGCGAAAGTCCATCCATTATCGTAGTCTGGCCATTGGCCATGGTATTCGCCGGCACTATTGACTACCACAGTTCCTGGCGCGTCATTATGTCTAGCAGTTATGATTTCACGTTTGTCGTTTCCATCGAGGTCAGCCAGAATAGGCGATTGGTAGGAAAACTTGGCGCCATCTTCAGTGACCGGAAATCCTGGAAGTATTCCACCTGTGGCATCGAAGGCATATAAGGCAGTCGTCGTCGAAGTAACTAAGTCGACTACCTGGTCATTATTGATCTCACCCACTGAGGGAGTAAAAGCTGGAGTACCAGGTATGGTGACTGGCCAATGCATTGAAATTGATTCGGCATTTAGCCCAAGGGCATGGATTCTTCCTTCAGTAGACGAAATCCGTTCACTCGCAATGATTTCAAGGTTTCCAATTCCATCTAAGTTGGCAATCGTAATGCCATTAATAAAGAAATTGTTGTCTATATTCAAGGGCCAGCCTTCTAGTAAAGTGC
>CAZMYK010000387.1:1700-4664 GCA_964570435.1 uncultured Saprospiraceae bacterium
TGTGGTCCAGGACATAGACGTTTCCTGTAGATGGAACTCCGTAGGTCTGCAGGGCAATTTCAAAATCTCCATCAAAGTCTATGTCGGCAATTGCCGGAGGATAATTAGAAGTACCATCGAGGTCGAATTCCCAAAGGACCGATGCATCACTCTGAATTGCATACAAGGTTTCATCTAAGCATACAATGATCTCCGTCAATCCATCAGAATTCAGGTCTGCAAGGGAGACGTTTCTAAAATTCTTGAAGTTAGGATGTGCCTTTGCTGCAAATGGGAAGCCCAGCAATTGGCTAATCATATTCCTATTTGACTGAAACGGAGACTTGTCTATCAATAAAGGCCTGACTTCATATTCACCAGCTTCATTTAGCGAAGCGACCTCCACCTTCTGTGCAAAGATCGTAAGTGGAATCAAGAAGCCCAAAATGACTGCAACGTATTTCATGGTAGTGAAATTAGTGAATACTTATCAGAGCCAAAGCATCATCTTAGCATCTTATCATCAACCTGAAGAAGAAGGAATAATTATATTCGCTTTGAAATTTTAGACAAATGATCAGAAAGGAGGACTTCGGAAAGGCAGAACGATTTATTCTAAGCAACAGCAATAGACTAGAAGTTTCTGTGTTAGACTATGGGGCCACCATTCAGTCTGTTCTTACTCCAGACCGCTCTGGAAGTATGGGAGATATTGTCCTAGGATTTGATAATTTCAAAAACTATGAAGCTGGCCATCCCTACTTTGGAACAGTGATAGGGAGGTTTGGAAATCGAATCGCCAAGGGACGCTTTACTCTGGATGGAAGCACCTACGAACTTGCTTGCAATAATGGAGGGAATCACCTACATGGTGGAATCGAAGGCTTCGATAAGAAATTTTGGCAGCCTCGAATTGTAGATGGTGTCCTTGAATTATCCTACACCAGTCCACATATGGAGGAAGGATACCCAGGAAAATTGGACCTCTTAGTCAGCTATTCACTAGATGATGAAGACCAATTGCTTATTTCCTATGAAGCAAAAGCTGATCAAGCCACAATTTTAAATTTAGCTAATCACGCCTACTTCAATCTTGCTGGCAGCGGAGAAATAACTGAACACTTACTAATGATCCATTCAGATCATATTACTCCAGTGGACGCCAATATGATTCCGACTGGGGAATTCAGGGAGGTTGCAGGAGGGCCCTTTGATTTTAGAAAGGCAAAGAAGATCGGGCAGGATATTGCAAGTAGTGATAAGCAGATAGTGATAGGAGGAGGCTACGACCATAATTTTGTCCTGCGCAATCCTGGACATCAGAACCTTGCAGCAGAGGTGGTCGAAGCAAAGTCCGGGAGGACTTTGCAGGTTTATACAGACGAACCAGGAGTTCAATTGTATACGGCTAATTTTTTAGAAGGAAACTACGATGGAAAAATGGGCCAGAACTACGGTCCTCGGACTGGCTTCTGTCTAGAAACCCAGCACTTCCCTGACAGCCCTAATCATAGTCATTTTCCAAGTACAAAAATCGAGCCTGGAGAAACTTCTCGATCTATGACAATTTACAAATTTGGAGTAATCGATTAGAATTCTTCGAGAATTAAATCCGTCGCTTTATCCCTTCACAAAATGCATAACCTAAAAGCTACGGATTGCATACTACCTTATAAGAACAAAGCAAAAAGCCTACTGCTTTAAATTTGAAAGATACCTCAACGCTTCCTCTAAGGCAGCATCTCTTCCTATGATAATGTCTTCCTGCGTTGTCACAACTTCAAGATCTGGATCAAGTCCCTGGTCAGGAACACTATCTAGATTAAAAGCACCTACAATTGGAAAGTCTATTTCGATACCTGAATTCGGCAATCTGAGAAAGAGAATCTGACCTCCATTAATATCTCTTAGGTTTCCTCCTGTTTCTGTCCCGATTATAGTCCCAACTTTTTTCTGCCTAAAGTCGTAGGTGGTATAAAAAGCCAACGAAGTATTGGCGCCACTACAAAGAAGAACGGTTTCTCCCCTAAAAATAAATTTGCTTTTACCTCTAACTTTCTGTTCATTGCCTTCATCGAAAACATAGTATCCATTCTTTTCAGAATCGGGGCTAAGTTCATAGTACCAAGGATTGTCACCCCAAGTTTGCACATATGGCTTCATGCTTTCGGGGAAATTGCGAAATCTAGTCCTAGTCTCTCTGTTGAAGGTGCTGGGTGCACTGCGGTCATAGTGCAGATAGGAGAAAAGTTCGTGCTTCATTTCATCCATGCCACCATTGTTGTCTCGAATGTCTATAATGAGATTTTCTATTCCCTTTTCTTTCAATTCTTGAAAGCAATTACGCAGAAACTTTTTATAGTCAATCGTCATGGCCTTCCAGCCATTGAGGCCGAATGAATTCAAGGTCAGGATACCTACTTGGTTCTCAATCTTGAAGCCCCAGGTTTCGTCTCTTGTGTATGGAAAGTCCTGATATCTCTGGGCCAATATTTTTGACCTTTCTTCGCGATGGATAGTCTTGACTTCTCTGGCTTGGATCTTGTCCCCAGGGCCTACGAACTTTACTTCGATGACATCATTCTGCATCGGGAAAGCTAGGGGATAGAAAATGTCAAAGGCATTGTATCGGAAGTCGTAGCCATTCACTTCTAGCTTATAGGAACGATTGTGATCTGTTGCGCCATCGGCACCGACATATTGCAGAAGTGTCTTCTTAATCTGTTGGACCGGCACCTTGTTAATTTCAAGGATCTCGCTACCTGCTTTCAATTCTTTAAGATCAGAGGCATTTTTAACCACGATCATCTTATCGCCTATCCACTTGAAAGTGAAGGGCAATTTATCTGGCTGATTATGAATGACGGCATTGACATTTTTCATTTGGTTGTTAAACCCCACCTTTGTATGGTCGCATTGGATAGCAGCTGTCAATTTAGACATCGCCAGATACGCCTGACCAAGACTTAGGTCTTTCTGAAACTT
>CAZMYK010000388.1:0-4663 GCA_964570435.1 uncultured Saprospiraceae bacterium
GTCGAAGCTCCCGGTGAGGCCCCAAGCAGGGCTGCGAGACTACCACTTTTATCCTTGACAATCTCAGTTCCAAACTTCAGCGCACCTCCTTCTTGCTTATCTTTCTTGATGATCTGAACCCTCTGACCTGCAATCTCAAGCTTCCAGTCTTCGATATTCGCTTCTGGATAGTACATCTGAAGGAATTCAAACTTATCTTCGAATGATTGCATGACCTGGTTCACTAAGTACTTGGTCAATTGTATGTTTTTCATCCCTGCTCGCATCATTGGCCACACATTGTGCATCTCAATACTTAGAAACAAGTCCATGTAGGATCCCTCCTTTAAGAACTTAGTAGAGAAGCCAGCGTAGGGGCCGAAAAGGAGGCAACGCTCCCCATTTATGATTCTTGTATCAAGGTGGGGAACTGACATCGGAGGTGAACCCACAGCTGCCTTTCCGTAAACCTTTGCCTCATGCTGTGCAATGATATCTGGATTGGTGCATCGTAGCCACTGCCCGCTCACAGGGAAGCCGCCGTATCCTTTGGCTTCGGGAATATTTGTCTTTTCCAGCAAGGGTAGGGCCCCGCCTCCCGCACCTATAAAGACAAAGTCAGCATAGGCGGATTTCTCCTCACCAGAGCTTAGGTCTTTCATATCAATCTTCCACCAGCCTCCAGGTTCCAAGTCGATTTCTTCGATGTGGTGTCCCATGTGCAATTGGACTCCCTCGCAAGTGGAAAGCCACTCAATCATCCCCCTTGTGATGGCACCGAAATTAACATCGGTTCCGATGGCCATTCTAGTGGCAGCCAAGACCTCATCCTCCGGGCGGCCCTCCATCATTAAAGGGACCCAAGAGGCAATTTCTTGATAATCTTCCGAATACACCATGTCCTTGAAGATGTCATACTTGGTCATTGCGTCGAAGCGCTTTTTTAGAAATTCCACGTTCTTCTCACCCCAGACAAAACTCATATGGTCAATATCGTTGATGAATCCGTTCTCAGGATTGAGGTGCTGCATTTTCTTAAGATAGGCCCAAAATTGTTTGGATATTTCGAATTGCTCGGAAATTCGAAGGGCCTTAGAAATATCCACTTCTCCATCTTCCTTGAGAGGTGTGTAGTTTAGTTCACAAAAGGCGGAGTGCCCAGTCCCTGCATTATTCCATGCATCTGAACTTTCAGCTCCTACTCGATCCAATCGTTCATAGATATCAATCTTGGCATCAGGGATCAATTTTTTCAAAAAAACACCAAGGGTGGCACTCATGATCCCTGCTCCGATGAGGACAATATTCTTCCGAGATTCTTCTATATTCATAAGCTATTGATAGCGATTATCTTAAAACTGTAATGTACAATTTTTGAAGATAATGTATAAGAAATCAGGGAGCTTAGAACTGCCAGCTGCAGCGATTTGCCAAGAACTACTTGATTACTTGTTGGATTGAGTATACAATTCTAATCTTGGCGCCATTGCTGCTGAGACAAAAAATGTTCCTAGAATTTTTGAAGGTAATCGGAGCCAGTGCGATATTTTCGAAGATATAGTAAACATGGCTGAAGAAGTGCAGGTGATTTTATGTTTAGACTGAAAAGTCCTACATTAGGTTTTAAATATGGCTCCATAGTTCAACGGATAGAATAGTGGTTTCCTAAACCATAGATGCAAGTTCGATTCTTGCTGGGGCTACTAACTGCATTTGGATAAATTAGACTTTTAAATTACTAGCTGTAAGTTTCGAACATTAGGTAGATCTTACTTAACCTTGTGAGTACTTTGCTAAAGTGGATCGATATGCTAAACCCATCGCTTTTAAATCACTATTAACCACAAACTCATTACGCAGGGCAGGATGATGAAAAATCGTCTTGTTTTACAGGAAATAAGCATGATAGTCTGACTGGAATCCGCTCCTCAAAGGCCCACTTATTTCAATAGAAAAAGATGGCACTTGCCAAAACAGCTGACTTGCTGTTAAAGCGAAAGTGCCACCATAAAAGGGCGTATGCTTCTAATTAAAGATGTCATTGGTTTTTGAGAAAAGTTCATTCAGATAGGCATCCCGATTCTGAGCTGAATAAGCATCGATACAGTTTCCTGTCCCACTCCTCATGATGCTTAGGCATAGGCCAGCTCGATTTTGCCGTTCATCGTGACCTCTTAATAGGGCGCAGTGACCTAACTCATGAAAGACCACCATTTCCTTAGTAAAGTCCGACGCTCGGTTCCAAAATGTCTTGTCAATGGTCACGTGATTGTTTATTGCGGACCCATATTGGCACGAGCCGGCAACGCCTGATTGATGAATTTCTTGAATTTCGCCGCTAATATTTAGATTGTTCAAGTCGTAGGATAGACCTCTCTTATCAGCCTCGGCTTCGAATTCCTCATAGTATGACCATAGATCTGGATCTACATTCGGATATTTTTTTTCTAAGTCAATTATCTCTTTTGAGCATGACAGTGTCAGTAGGACTCCTAACAGGAGACCTGAGATTGCAATTAATTTCATCTATAGTAGGATTTTGATTTGCATCTAGAACCCCTTGTCTACTGGGATAATTATACAGATCTCAGGCTTTAAGAAATATTTAAACTTTTCGATTTTAAAATAAAGTCATTTTATTTTCTGATCGGATAGGGGATATAGATTTCAATTACTACTAGTACGTACAAAATAGAAATAGATAGGTTAGTATAGCGTTTCAAAACGCATATAAAAAGGGATACGATAAAGATCGAATCCCTTTTTTATATTTACGTTTTAAATACTTATAAAGTTTGGCTGAGGACCAAGAACTTCTCGAAAAAGTAGCAAGTGGAAGCCGTAGCGCTTTTAACGAGCTATTCAAAAAGTACCATCGATATCTTGTGTCGATTGCCTATAGCTATACCCATGATATGGACATCAGTAGGGATCTTTCACAGGAAGTTTTTCTAGATGTCTGGAAAAGGAGGGAAAAGATCGAAATAAACTCATCGTTCAAGAGTTTTATTAGACGGGCTGTAATTAATCAATCACTCAGCAGGCAAAAGCAAAAAAAATACCACGCGGAAATAGGGGATTCAAGTCTCCAAGTACAAAGCGATGACGACAGCTCTCAGAAGCTAGAATACAATGAGCTGCAAGGGAAGATTGAAGAGATTGTGCTTGCACTTCCGGATAGGTGTCGTGAAGTTTTTCAGCTCAGTCGGTATGAAGGTAAGAGCCACAAGGAAATCGCTAGTATTCTTGAGATTTCAACTAAAACAATCGAAAATCAGATGACTAAGGCTCTAAGAACATTGCGTGAAGGGCTTAAAAGTGCTGGTTTAATGGGACTAATGATAATTATTATTAATTTGCTTAGGGGATACTAGCCCATGAGTATACTAGAATAAAATATAGGACAAGTTAATGCAACTAGACCAGCACATACTATTAATCTACAAAGATCTAAAGGGTGAAATAAGTCCTGAAGAAAAAATCCTATTAGATAGATATCGCACTGAGAATAAGGAGTCACTTCAAGTCGAAGAAGATATCAGAACTACTTGGGAGGCGCATTTGCTTACCGAAACTGCGCTGCTTTCGGATCTAGATGCAGTCAATGCAAAAATTGACAATCTTCCTAAATCAAGTAAGATCGTACCCTTTTGGAAAAGACCGGCTTCAATAGCAGCGGCAATCATATTAGCAATCGGTGCTGTCCTAGTTTTTCAAATGAATCTGACAGATAGCCAGAACTCAGTATTTGCTGAGGAAGATATGGTTTACACCCTACCTGATAATAGTGTGGTGAATCTAGCAAGAGGAAGTAGACTCGTCTTCAATAAGCAGTTTGATCAAGATCGGAACTTGAAGTTAGAGGGTAGGGCCTACTTTGATGTGCAAAGAAATGAAGACCTGCCTTTTAGAATTGAGGTTAGAAATACCTTCGTTGAGGTACTTGGGACCGAATTCAACATCAACGCATTTGGCGAAAATGTGGAGGTGGCTGTAACAGAAGGCAAAGTAAGGTTCTCATACAAGGATTCAGAGGTCATATTGATCGAAGATGAAGTGGGAATTCTTAAAGAAGCTAGTACCATTGTTAAGCAATCATTACATACAAGTAATTTTAAATATTGGACAAACGACCAATTTAGGTTTGATGAAGACAAATTGTCCAGTGTTTTTCAGCAATTATCGACTATATTTGGCATCGAAATCGAAATCGAGCAAAAAGAGATGGAGGATTGTATCATATCTGCTGTCTTTAATGAATCGAAGCCGATTCCCTTGTTGACTAAAATTGCTGAAAAATTCGAAATGGAGATAATAAACGAGGGCTCCAATCGATTTACTATATTGAATGGTGCATGTAAGTAAGGCTTTAATTTTCTTTCTTTTGCTTCCTTTTTTGTGCTGGTCTCAGAAGTCCACAAAAAGATCAGACTTTACGTTTCAGAATGCAGAACTCCAAACGGCAATTCTAGATATTGCAGCCAAGTTTAAGCTCGATTTAATATTTGATCCCAGCTATTTCGAGGATGAAAGTCCAATCACCATAGATCTCACAGATCTTCATGTTGAAGCTTGTCTAGATGGCTTGCTAAAATCCTCATCTATTGAATATGAAGTAGCGGGCAGCGAAATACTACTTAAGAAGTATCGGACGGTTTACGGTTACGTGCGAAATGGATACGAT
>CAZMYK010000389.1:0-4643 GCA_964570435.1 uncultured Saprospiraceae bacterium
TGTAGAAAAGTATGACCTAGGGCATCTGTATGCAGCCATCGATTCCTTCTTACAGACATCTCCTGCATCTGAAACCTACGTAGGTATGGGTCTTTCAATTGTGATGGGTGATTCCTCTATTTATGAGAAAGGACTAGGTTATTCGGATATCAATAGAAAAACTCGGGTTAATGGCAACACAATTTTCCGAATAGGATCACTTTCTAAAAGTTTTACTGGAGTCCTTTGTGCAATTTTAACACAAAGTAATGAAGGCCTAGATTACGATTCAAAGTTATCAACACATCTTCCCAAGCTCGTTTTGTCAAATGCAGAGTATACAAAAGAGATAAGACTCAAACATCTCCTATCCCATACTGGCGGATTTCCCTACCATAGTTACACCAATTTGGTGGAAAGCGGGCTTGAGGCAGATAAGATTCTACCCTACTTTAGCGAGATTTCCAACTTAACTCGTCCTGGAACAGTCTATAGCTACCAAAATGCAGCCTACTCGTTCATCGGTAGCTTTCTTGAAAACAAATACTCCATGCCACTGGACAGCCTATTCAAGTTGAACTTATTCCAACCCCTTGGAATGACAAGGACCTCTACCGACTTTAAGTCAATTGCCACGGCCCAAAATGTTGCCATGCCCCATCGTAGGAATGGAAATTCATGGCAAGTGAAAAAATTGAATCACAAGTACTATAACGCGATAGCTGCTGGTGGTATCAACACAAGTATCTCAGATATGGGCAAACTTCTCAAACTTATATTACTCGAAGATCCTCAAATTCTTTCTACTGAAGCGAGAGATAGTATGCTGGCTCCTAGAATTAGAACCAAGGTCGGATATCGCTACTACAAGCGATGGCCAGATTTTTACGATTCCTACTATGGATACGGGTGGAGGCTTCATGAACTTCAAAATTCTGATGGTCTTGTATCTGATACCCTAATCCACCATGGTGGAATGGTCAACAACTATCGAAGTGAAATAGCGATTAATCTAAAAGAAGAAGTCGCAGTTGCTGTATTACTTAATTCATACAGCAGTCTATCCGAGACTATCATTCCAGACATTCTTGCCCTAATACGGCAAAATAAAAAGCCCACGGTCAATGACTGTGGGCTTGAAAATTAGTATCAATTTTATTTTTATCCTAGTACCTTCTTCATTGTCTTCCCAATATCTGCCGGCGAGTGTACTACGTGAATGCCGCATTCTGCCATGATTTTCATTTTGGCTTCGGCGGTATCATCCTTGCCACCTACAATTGCACCTGCATGGCCCATGGTTCTTCCCTTTGGAGCTGTTTGTCCAGCAATAAAACCAACTACCGGCTTCTTGTTGCCAGTGCTCTTGATGTACTCAGAAGCTAGCGCTTCATAATTACCTCCAATTTCACCGATCATTACGATACCCTTTGTTTCAGGATCATTCATGAACAATTCGATGGCTTCCTTAGTAGGAGTGCCCACAATCGGGTCACCTCCAATGCCTATCGCTGTAGAAATGCCAAGCCCTGCTTTCACGATCTGATCAGCTGCCTCATAGGTAAGTGTTCCCGACTTAGAAACCACGCCAACATTTCCTTTCTTGAACACAAAACCAGGCATGATACCTACCTTCGCCTCCCCAGGTGTAATTACGCCAGGACAGTTGGGTCCAACTAATGTACAATCAAAGTCCTTGATATAGTTTCTAACTTTGACCATGTCTTGGACAGGGATACCCTCCGTAATACATATGATGACCTTGATTCCGGCTTGAGCCGCTTCCATGATGGCATCACCTGCAAAACGAGGTGGCACAAAAATGATTGAAGTATCCGCACCCAATTTTTCAACAGCCTCAGAAACACTATTCATAACGGGCCTACCAAGGTGTTCTTGACCACCCTTGCCAGGTGTCACACCACCCACAACATTAGTTCCATAAGCAATCATCTGTTCTGCATGGAAGGAACCTTCTTTTCCAGTGAAGCCCTGGACTATGATCTTTGAATCTTTGTTAACTAAAACGCTCATCTTTATTTTTTTTCGATGATGAACACGTCTTCATCATCCTTGTGTAAATAGTATTTTTCTCTGCCATACTTTTCCTGATCTAGCAGGAGCTCATTCTTCTCTTTTCTTGCCTGCTTGATATCAGCTAGAATACCATTGTACTCCTGCTCAAGCTTTGCAGCCGAAGAATTCAATCTCTTTTGAGCAAAGAAATTGTACTTATCGAAGAAAAGTAGCCACCCTACAAAAAGGAAGAGTGTAATCACGTACTTATTTAACCACCTACCTTTCATTTTAAAACTCATAATGAACGATTTACGTATAAAGATAAATGATTATTTGTTATAGTGATCATATTTCAAGCAATATATGCTTCCTCGTTCGAAAACACATCCTAATTGGGTTTCCTACTCACAAGAGCAGCTCACCCAAAAATTCTACATCAATAAGGTCTTTCCAGGATAAACTGCCGAGTTACCTAATTCCTCTTCAATCCGAAGTAATTGATTGTACTTAGCAATTCTATCTGATCTAGATGCCGAGCCTGTCTTAATTTGACCAGTATTCAAGGCAACTGCAAGATCTGCTATTGTGGTGTCTTCAGTCTCCCCTGAACGGTGACTCATTACACTTGTGAATGAGTTTCTTGTTGCCATCTTGACTGCATCGATTGTTTCTGTCAAAGATCCTATTTGATTAACCTTGATCAAAATGGAATTCGCTGCCGATATTTCAATTCCCTTGCTTAGTCGTTCAGTGTTGGTAACAAATAAGTCATCTCCAACCAACTGCACCTTATCACCCATCGACTTGTTCATGGCTACCCAGCCATCCCAGTCATCCTCATCGAGTCCATCTTCTATCGAGAAAATCGGGTAATTATCAACCCAGCCCTTCCAGTAATCTACCATCTCAGAGGTAGTCAACTTATCTCCTGTCGACTTGTGAAAGTGGTAGACCTTTTCTTCTGCATTGTAAAACTCCGAGGCAGCAGCGTCCATGCAGATCACAATATCTTCACCAGGTTTAAAACCAGCGACTTCGATCGACTGTAGAACAATTTCTATGGCCTCCTTATTGGATTTAATATTAGGAGCAAATCCTCCTTCGTCTCCAACATTAGTGGAGTAGCCCTTCTTCTTAAGGACCTTTTTCAAGTTATGAAAAACTTCAACACCCATTCTCAATCCATCAGAAAAATGCTCTGCTCCCACAGGCATGATCATGAATTCTTGAAAGTCGATGCTATTGTCAGCATGTGAGCCTCCGTTAAGTATGTTCATCATTGGGACTGGTAGTACATGCGCATTCACTCCACCGATATAACGATATAGAGATTGGCCACATACTTGAGCAGCGGCCTTCGCTGCAGCCATCGACACGCCTAGTATCGCATTCGCTCCTAAGTTCGATTTATTAGGTGTACCATCAAGCTCAAGCATAAGCTCATCGATGTATATTTGATCCGTGACATCAACACCAACTAGGCTGTCGAGAATCTTATTATCCACATTGCTGCATGCAGTTAATACACCCTTGCCAAGGAACCTAGCTTCATCGCCATCTCTTAACTCGACCGCCTCATATTTCCCAGTAGATGCTCCAGAAGGTACCGCAGCTCTCCCGATCCTACCACATGCCGTAAGTACTTCCACCTCAACTGTGGGATTTCCTCTTGAATCCAAAATCTCTCTGGATCTGATGTCTATGATGTCACTCATAATTGTATTATTTTTAGTTAAAGTATCTGTCTATAGTATGGATACAAATTCATCGAATAAGTATCGGGAGTCATGTGGCCCAGGTGCTGCTTCAGGGTGGTATTGCACTGAAAAGGCCTTTTTTCCAATAACTCTAAGCCCCTCGATCGTTTCATCGTTGAGATTCATATGAGTGACCTCTATTTCCTCCTTCTTTTTTAATAACTCACCTGCATCTACGCCAAAGCCATGGTTCTGACTTGTAATTTCGCACTTCTTAGTTTGAAGATTGATCACAGGATGATTGATCCCCCTATGCCCATGGTGCATCTTATAAGTTGGAATGTCCATAGCAAGGGCTAAGATTTGATGACCTAGGCATATACCAAAAACTGGCTTGTCTTCTTCCAAAATTCTTTTTACAGTCGTTACAGCGTACTCCATTGATGCAGGATCGCCTGGGCCATTCGATAGAAAGAAGCCATCTGGTTTGAATTGATTTAGCTCCTCATATTCAGTTTTCGCATTGAAAACCTTTAAGTAGCATCCTCTGCTTGTGAAGCAATCGAGGATATTCTGTTTGGTACCAAAATCAAGAACTGCTATCCTCTTATCTGCATCAGCAGCCCCCTTGACATAGGGTTCTTTGGTACTAACAACAGAAGCTAATTCTAGGCCATCCATTGATGGGACCTTCTTGAGCAATTTCTTCAATTCATCAATATTGAGTACCTCTGAGGATATGATGGCGTTCATTGCGCCTTTGCTCCTAATATGTTTGACGATTGCTCTTGTGTCTAAATCTGATATACTGACGATTGACTCCTCTTCGAAGTAGTCTTGCAAATCAGTATCAGCAACTTTTCTGCTATAATCATTGGTGAAATTCTTACATACGAGTCCAGCGATCTGGACTTTCTCTGATTCAGCATCAACCTTACTTGTACCGTA
>CAZMYK010000390.1:0-4634 GCA_964570435.1 uncultured Saprospiraceae bacterium
CAACATTCTGAAGGAGGACATAGCTGACCAAGATGAAAACTACCAATCACGACTTTCATTTATTTGGGTCTTCCAAGTTAAGGAAATCGCCATCTTATTTCGCGATGCACTAGTAAGATTGTTGATGCTCGAGCAATACCACAAGGATGGACTGAAAAATGATGAAGATCCAAGTGTATTTCAAAGCAAATTGCATGCTACGATAGAGACAGCTGCGCCGGAGGTAGAAGATATTTATGGCAAGTGCCAAGAGCGAAACCTTGAACTGAACAAGGAGTGGGAACATCAATTTAATCCAGCTCCTACTGTGATCAAGCAGATTGAAGGGCTTGTAGATCAAATCAAGAAAATAAGACGAAGTCAGATTAAGCTCGACCGTCTGACTTTGAAGTTCGAAGATTACAGAAATAGCTATCTCGAGCATATGGAGCAGCGTCAGGAGAATCTTCAGGAAATGGAAGAAAAGTTGACAGCTTTAAAGTCACTGGTGGACTCTGAGGACGATATGATCTCCAAGTCAAACATGGTGAAGCTAGACTCCGCCATCGGTGGCACCTTAGAGACAATCGAGAATGGGGTAAATCTTGCCCCCTATCAATTCATCGTTTTGGAAGATGTAGATAAGCTGAATCTAGCTGTGGATACTTCGAATGGACAATTAATCTACAAATCGGTAGATGTACTTTCCGAGGTTTCTGGTTGGACCTCCTTCAACCTCACATCTCCGCTCAAGTCGATCGATTCTAGCATTCAGACCTTTAAAGAGAAGACCCTAATCGGCCTTATCCAATTGTCTAATCGTATCAAAGCTAAGATCGAAAGTGCTGATGGTGGTGAAACTGAAATAGCAAAATCAGATCTAGCAGTTCCACTGCAAAAACTAATTACTGAATACAAGGAAGACTTAACACCAATTGCTGTTGAAAAACTCACAGAGTTAAAAGAACTTCTAAGTAAAAACGTCCGTTTGAGCGAGCTTTTCAGTAGTAAAAATAACTTCCTACCGTCTTCGGCCATTGGACAATTGACTGGATTTGCTGAGACTTCGGAGTTACAACGGAAGTACAGTCCTGCACGAATTAAGGCGAATGTTACGAATTTTTTCAATAATGTATTCTCGCGGTATTCCAAAAATGAGCAGGTTACCGCAGCAGGCTACATCCGGAATGTGCTTAACTTCGATGCCGAGA
Source organism: uncultured Saprospiraceae bacterium (assembly GCA_964570435.1). Taxonomy (GTDB): domain Bacteria; phylum Bacteroidota; class Bacteroidia; order Chitinophagales; family Saprospiraceae; genus Portibacter. The sequence continues at coordinate 1,191 of CAZMYK010000390.1, forward strand.
GCGATTCAAATGCACTCTTCCTGAAGAGCGGTTTCTTAGGAAGCTCATTTACAGTTGAAAGAATCGAAATCCTAAGTAGGATTAAGAATCACTTCTCCTTGTGGGAAGAAGGTTTTGGAGGGGGCCTTGTCATTACAGGTGGGCGACTATCTGGCAGGTCGGCAATACTCGAAGTGTTGCCCATAACTTATCCTAGTTATGCGTCCTATCACGTAATTCCAGGACAGAAAATCGATGTTAAGGGAAGAAAGAAGTTAATGGGCAGCGACTTGATCGAGACGCTCAACTTCATCCTTAAGTACAAGGGAGCTGAAAGATGCATGATTACCATTGATGACCTAGATTACTATACGAGCGATCCCGAGGATGGCTTCGAACTTATTCGTAATCTCAATAGAATTATTTCTAAGAACAGCAAGCAAATATACTTTGCAGTTGTCATGCACAAGTACCTATACGCGAAGAGCCTACACTATTTTGAATTAGACAATGTATATACTGAGTGCATATCTACAGATGAAATGGGAATTTCACAAATTCAGGAAGCTGTATTGACAAGGGCAAGGGCTGTTATGAGTAGCGAAGACTTAGCAGATGACGCTGATACGTTGACATCTTTAAGTAGAAAAGTTGCCAAAAGATCAAGTGGGAATGTGGGAAAGGCTATGCAAATGTGGTGCATGTATCAAAGTAATGGCAGCACCTTAGAGGCCGGACAGTCCCAATTCAAGAGGCTGGTTGAAAAACATCACGCCATATTAAAACTGCTATGCATGTACGGTTGGGTGAAGGAAACTGCCATCCGTAAACTGCTCAACGACATTGATAGCGCGAAGATACGATCAGATATAAAAGGACTTGTTCAAGTTAGGCTATTAGAGCGTCCTGCTGAAGGATTTATCAGAATCAACCCTTTCCTAGCTGTCTTTGTCGAAAACACAATAAATAGACTACGATGATCGATATCACGACCCTTTCATGGATGTCCTTCTTTTTGATCGGCCTGGGGCTGGTCTTAGTGTGGTTTCTTACAGTAAGAACTAGACTAGGTAAGCTAATCATCGAAAGCCAGACTCCATGGAATTCTTCCCAGTGGACAAGGGTCCTAGTCGTCTTGCTCGTAACCTGCTTTATCTTAGTGAACCCATTGCTCCACCTTTTGACCTTCTTAATCATCGCCGCCTTGTATTATGTCCTTGTTGCGCAGAACTTTCTTAGCAAGAACATTATGGACCTAGGCTCATCAAATGATGGGTTGAATTTCCTCAATCTAAATGCTGAAAAGATCAAGATTGTCTGTAGACCAAGCAGTGAGGTCAATGTGCTAGAACAAAAACGTGCACTTGAGAAATGTCTGTTCAGCTTCCCGCTCATAGCAGGAAAGGAGCCTGACATTCTCTATGAAAATAATGAATACCAAGTAGAACTTAATCTTTCGTCAAAAAAATATGCTTCGAGCCTGACTTCCTACATTGAAAGGGCTGGATTCGAAGTATCTAAAGTTAATATAAAATGAACATTACGCTCCTAACGGTGGATATGTCATCACCTTATATTTTGCTAATCGCTGCTTCTGTAGTCTTGATTCTTTCATTCTTCTTTGGAGAAATTTCAAAGAAGACAAGTATTCCTTCTGTACTTCTTCTGATCGTCTTAGGAGTCCTGGTGAAACTAGGGCTTGATGCCTTGGACCTAGAAAAAGAAATTGACTTCTTTCCGATCTTGGAAATACTTGGAATCGTGGGTTTGATTATGATTGTCCTCGAGGCTGCACTTGAATTAAAACTCGATCGAGAAAAGGTCATTCCTATCACAATTGCACTCGTGATCGCCCTAGTCGGATTGCTACTTTCTACATGGATTACCGCAGTGATACTCAAATACTTTATTCCAGACTTATCGACCCTCCAGTCATGGATCTATGCTACCCCGCTATCGATACTCTCTAGCGCCATCATCATACCGAGTGTGACCCATCTACGGAAAGACAAACGAGAATTTCACATCTATGAATCCACCTTTTCGGATATCTTAGGTATCATGGTGTTTTACTTCTTGCTAAGTAAGGTGCCTTCTGCTCACTCTGAAGTGATGTCGGATGCCGGAGGAGGAAGTTTTCTGAATTTTGGACTTACGACCCTGCTAACTGTAATTCTTTCCTTGGTCTTTAGCTACATAATTGTCTTCATTTTTCAAAAAATCAAAAGTAGTGCAAAGCTCTTTTTACTAATCTCAGTGCTACTGCTATTATACAGTATAGAAAAATTACTCCACCTTTCTCCGCTCTTTATGATCCTAGTTTTCGGACTGGTTATTGCCAACATGGATCTCTTTTTTAGCGGGAGATTTAAGAAGTGGCTTGATAAAAATAAGGCTAAGGAAGTCTACCACGGTCTCCATTTAATCACATTAGAAACAGCCTTTGTGGTGAGGACCTTTTTCTTTGTAATATTTGGAATCACAATCGTCTTCTCTACCTTGGCAGACTGGCGGGTCATTGGAATTTCAGCGCTCTGTCTACTTGTAATTTACGTGATAAGATTTGCCCTCCTGCGCCTAATTATTGGGCGAGACTTCTTTCCTCAGCTTTTTGTTGCTCCAAGAGGATTGATAACCATCCTCCTTTACTACGCTATTCCGACCGAAGTACAGTCAGAAGGGTTTTCTGAAGGTATCTTACTATTTATCATTATTGGAACAAGCCTGATTATGACTTGGGCTATGATTCGCAATAATAATAGGTCTGGCAAGGCCGTAAGTAAGGCCAAATCTAACCCGATTGGTGAGGTCAAATGGAAGGCACCAGAAATAGAATAAGTGGGATCAGTAGAAGTTAATATTGAGGAATCATGGAAGCAGGCACTTAAAACCGAATTCGGTAAGGATTACTTCCAAGATCTACGCTCATTCCTAAAAAACGAGGTACATTCAGGTAGGAGGATCTACCCTCCAGGACCATTGATTTTCAATGCCTTTGAACAGACCCCTTTCCACAAAGTGAGGGTGGTCATCCTAGGACAAGATCCTTATCATGGCCAGGGGCAAGCCATGGGGCTTTCTTTCTCTGTTCCACAGGAGATTAAGGTCCCAGCATCTCTTAAAAGGATCTACAAAGAACTATCTAGAGACATCGGTTTCACAATTCCTGACCACGGGGACTTGACATCGTGGGCAAGGCAAGGAGTATTTCTATTAAATGCTATGCTGACAGTGGAAGCTGCGAAACCTGGATCACATAAGAAGATCGGTTGGCAAGAATTCACCAACGCTGTCATTCGCAAAATTTCCGAAGAAAAAAGCGGCGTCATATTCCTGCTATGGGGTAATTTTGCTAAGAATAAAAAGAGCCTCATTGATCTAACAAAGCACCATGTCTTAGAAGCTGCCCACCCCTCTCCTTTAGCAGGGAATGCTTTCAGTGAATGTGCACACTTTTCGAAGACC
>CAZMYK010000391.1:0-4631 GCA_964570435.1 uncultured Saprospiraceae bacterium
TTGGGTTTGCGTCCTCCCAACCAAGGTTCTGTGAATGAGAAGTTGTATGATTGGTAGAAATTACTGTTTGACTGGGCCCTTACTGACAATCTTTGTCCATCACCCTGAGGAAGTGGATTCCATGTTGTTCTGTCTGAAATGTTCCTTAGAGAGAAGTTATTGAAGGTTACACCGAGTGTTCCTACAAGGCCTTGGAAACCACCATAACCAGCAGAAAGTTCTAGCTGATCTGAAGGTCGTTCTTCTAAAGTATATTCGATATTTACCGTTCCGTTTTGTGGATCTACAGGGGTCTGTATATCCATACTTTCAGGATTAAAGTAACCCAGGTTGATGATTTCACGCTGAGACCTAATAATTTGAGACCTGGAAAATTTCGAGCCAGGCTTAGTCCTTAGCATTCTTCGAACTACATGTTCATGTGTTCTATCGTTACCTGCTATCTCTACCCTATCGATGGTTGCCTGAGGACCCTCATATATCCTCATGTCGATATCTATTGAGTCATTTTCAATACTCACCTCTGTTGGGTCTACCCTGAAAAATAAGTAGCCATCATCCATATACAAAGAGCTCACGTCACGGCCATCTTGAGCGAATTGGAGTCGATTGTTCAATAATTCCTCATTGTACACGTCTCCCTTTTCAATTCCGAGGATCGTCCCTAGATATTCATCCGTGTATAGGGCGTTACCCTTCCAGATGATATCTCTGAAAAAGTACTTCCTGCCTTCATCTACCTTGATTTCTACAAACAACTTACCTTCTTCATCTCGGAACACACTATCCCTCACCACCTTTGCATCACGATAGCCTATTGTGTTGTAGTAGGCAATCATCGCCTTCTTATCGTCTTCATAGTCAGATTCCTTATACTTAGACTTTTTTAGTAGGGTCCATCTTTTCTTCGTATTCTCCATCTTCTTCCGAAGCTTTCGAGACTTCACGGCTTCATTTCCCGAGAAAACGATGTCTTGAACTCTAATCCGTTTGCCCTTCTCTATATCAAATTCAAGCCTAACTGAATTTGCCCTGATCGTATCTGTAAACTCGTTTATAGCGACCTTAGTATCTAGAAACCCATCGTTGATGAATTTTTCTTCAATCTTTAATTTCGTAAGCTTCTTTAGGTCTTCAGTTACTATACCGCCCTTGCTAAGAATCCCATCCACTATTTCATTGAGGTCTTCATGCTTGACTTTTTTGACTCCATTGTAAGAGTAGCGAGCGAGAATAGGCAATTCAGTCAATTCGATGCCTAAGAAAATAATGTCATCTTCCACCCTTTCTTGAAGTACCTTCACATCTGAAAACAGGCGAAGTCTAAGTAAGGCCTTGATAGCTTTGGGAATTTCGGAGCCCGGCACTGAGATCTTCTTGCCCACATTCAAGCCAGAAATAGAAATAATGGCGTTGGGGTCTCTATGCTTTGGACCATATACATTCACTCCTCCAATCTCGTACTCTTTTTGATCTTCATAATCAATCTGCTCTAGGTTCTGGCCCTGTGCTGTGAACGCAAGCACAGTGAGTAAGCAAAAAAGTACATTTCTTATAATATCTAATTTCATGTGATCCATCTATTTTAGACCTGCCGTTTAAGAACGACTCAGCCTCCTAAAGTGTTGCAGCTTAATTTACCTGCTCACTTGTTTTTCCAAATCTTCTTTCCCTTTGTTGGTAATCTATAATAGCCTTGTACAGGTCTTCTCGACGGAAGTCAGGCCAGTAAATGTCGGTAAAATATAATTCCGAATAAGCCATTTGATACAGCAGGTAGTTGCTGATCCTCTTTTCCCCACTTGTCCTGATCATCAATTCTGGATCAGGCATTCCACTGGTATGAAGGTAACTAGAAAAGAGCGCCTCATCAATATCAGCACTCGCTAATCGCCCCTCTTCTACTTCTCTAGCAATCAGTCTTGTAGCGTTCTGAATTTCCCACCTTGAACTGTAATTCAGCGCTAAGGTCAAAGTCATTCGATCATTCTTCGACGTATTATCGATACATTCAAGGAGGGCATCTCTGCTCCTTCCAGGTAATTTAGAAAGGTCACCGATAGCGTTTAATTTGATGTTATTCTTATTCAGCGTCGCAACTTCCTTTCTAAGTGTTTCAACGAGCAATGTCATCAATGCATTGAACTCAAATTTAGGACGATTCCAATTTTCTGTAGGAAATGCATAAAGTGTCAGGATCTTGACGCCTAGTTCTGCACAAGATTCTGAACTCTCTCGGACTGCCTTCACTCCATTTCGATGTCCAAAGACACGGGGTTTTCCGTATTTTTTAGCCCATCTTCCATTACCATCCATAATGATGGCAACGTGCTCGGGCAAGACCTCCATATTTATTTGTGATTTTAAGTCCATTTCACACCTCTCGAAAAATTTGTGCAAAATTAATAAAACCTAGCGTATATCCACATTTTATCACCTTTAAGTCCTGCCCTTATTCGTCTTTCATTCAATCGCTTACGACTTTTTTCCCATGGGATTACATTTCTTCCGTGATATCTTTCGGAACATTCATTCCTGGAGGATCACAAAGTTCACAAGTTCCGGTGAATTGACAATTTATAGAAGAAAGCACTAATCTGATCTATTAAGTAGGGTCAAATGGAACAATATTTTGAGCACCGCCATTGTTTGTATCGAAGCAACTAACAAAAAAAATGAATAAACTAATTTTAACCTTTTCCCTAGTCGTAATATTTGCCAGCGCATGTACCATCGACCCCTGCATGACAAAGGGACAATTCGTCAATAGTTATGAAATTTTCACCGATAAGGTGGCAGAGAAGCACGAAGACTACTCCAAGAGTGAGTGGAAGAAAATGGACGAACAAATGGACAACTTCGTCGAAGTCTGCTACAAGAAATATGAAGAAAAACTGACGGATGAAGAGAAAAAGGACTTCCTTATCAAGTACTTCACCTACAAGTACAATCGTCATGGTAGAAATGTGTTGCGTGCAATCGAGTCAGACATGAGGGAATTCCAATTAGAATTCGATGAGCAGATCGAAGACCTTTTCGATGACCCTGAGCAAGATCTGAAAGACCTATTCCGAGAGGTTTATGGAGATGACATCGAAGATGCAATTGATGATTTCAAGGAAGGAATTGAAGATCTTTCCGATAAGATTAAGGAATGGCTAGAAGAAGGAGAATAGGCTAATTTGTCTATCTTTGCATTGTATGTATGATGTAATATTGAGTTTCATTACAGCCTTTGCATTGACATTTCTTGCGATACCATCCATTATCAACGTGGCTATCAAAAAGAGGCTATATGATGAACCAGGAGAGCGGAGGTCGCACACTATCAGCACCCCTTCGCTAGGTGGCATTGGGATTTTCGCAGGGATGATTTTCTCCATCATTATGTGGACTCCTTTCAACTACTTCGGAGACCTTCAATATATCCTGTGCGCCTTTATCATTATATTTTTGATCGGTGCCAAAGATGATATAGATCCAATGAACCCAGGGCGAAAATTCCTAGGCCAAATATTTGCTGCCGGAATTTTAGTTTTCAAGGCAAATGTGAAGCTCACCAGCCTATATGGAATCTTTGGTATATACGCGATTCCAGAATTTGCAAGCATTGCATTGTCGATCTTTACCATCATTGTAATCATCAATGCATTTAATTTGATAGATGGGATCAATGGACTCTCGGGATCAATAGGAACCTTAATAAGCGTCCTACTAGGGACTTGGTTTTTTCTAATCGACAGGGTGGAAATTTCAATTGTGGCCTTCTCCCTTGCCGGTGCCTTGGTTGCCTTTCTCAAGTACAATGTAAGTCCAGCAAAAATATTTATGGGAGATACTGGTTCACTCTTACTTGGCCTCGTCTGTTCCATCCTTGCGATTCAATTCATCGAACTACACCCAGAATTGGGCCCAGAATCTCCCTACTACATTAAATCTGCACCTGCGGTAGCCATAGGCATAATGATCCTACCACTATTTGATACGCTTAGAGTATTTACCATGAGAGCTATACGCGGAAGGTCACCCTTCCAGCCTGACAGGAACCACATCCACCACCTCCTAATCGATTCTGGACTTAGTCACATGCAAGCTACTGGTGTGCTGATCGTGGTCAATGTCCTCTTCATCCTGATGGCTGTAAATCTGCAAGGGATCGGGAACATGTACCTCCTCTTACTCATATTTGGAATAGCGATCGTCCTAACGAGCTTGCTCTTTCTATATGCCCGGCAGCAAAGAATTAAGAAGAACCTAAGTACTTAAGTATGAAAAGCCTGGTGATTGTATTTCTTGGAGGAGGAGTGGGAAGTATTCTCCGTTATTTGCTTGGTCTGATGCTTTCAGGCATTTCTGAAAAGTTTCCATATGCAACCCTCGTCGTTAATATCCTTGCCTGCGTCATCTTGGGATATCTGATTGGAATTACTTCCAAGGGTGTCCTAAGCACCGAAATGAAATTATTCCTAATGGTCGGCCTTTGCGGAGGATTTTCCACGTTTTCAACTTTTTCTGCGGAATCCTATCAACTATTCAATTCTGCTAGCTCACTAACAGCAATCATCTACATGGCGGCAAGTTTTTCTATCTGCCTATTTGCAATATATCTTGGTTTACAATTGGGGAAATAG
>CAZMYK010000392.1:0-4627 GCA_964570435.1 uncultured Saprospiraceae bacterium
ATCCATCCATATCTTCGTCTATAATGAGAGTGATACCATCACAGTCTTCGTCCACCTCATTGTTTGCGATTTCACTTGCATCGGGGTTAATGCCAGCATCCGTATCGTCACAATCGTCGTCAGAGTTGAATCCGTCCATGTCTTCGTCGATGATCAGAGTAATACCATCACAGTCTTCGTCTACCTCGTTATTAGCGATTTCACTTGCATCAGGGTTGATACTTGGGTTAGCATCATCACAATCTACATCAGAGGTAAACCCATCCATGTCAGCATCCTCTAAACCCAAGGAAAAGTCCACGACCACAGGGAGGTGGTCTGAGGCAAGGCCTGTGGAACTTTCCGAGAGACCTATTTCATTCAGTTCCTCCTGTGATAAAAATTCTGTTGCAAGTACGAAACTATTTTGTTGGGTCATGACTGAGCCAGAGTAGAACACAAAGTCCAACTTACCAGGATTGTAGCTACTCGTATTGCTGCGCCACGTGTAGTTGCTTGGGAACTTGCTTACGTATGGATTTGCGTCTTCTAAGAAGCTGTCGTCCCAGTCAGGAGTAAAGTCACCACCGAAAGAAGATTCATCTACAATATCACCTTCCAGGAAGGAAGTAATATTTTGGCTTTCGCCCACAAAATTGAAGTCACCTGCAATAACAAGCGGTGTATTTTCAGGATAAGTGAAGTCGATCATATTGTTGCTCCCTCGATCTCTAATGATAGACAAGATCTTATCCACTTCTTGCTGCCGATCGAAGTCCCTGTCGCAGCAAGGAAGGTGAACATTGTAAAGAATTATAGGGTTTTCTCCTACAGCGTCAGTCACCATAAAAACACCATTTCCATCGATATTATCATGTTCGAGAATCTGTCCCCTTGCAAATACGACGACATCTGGTCCCTGCTTAGCAAAGTCCCAAGAGCTTCCGTCTTCATTTGGGAGGGCCTCATTAAGAAAGTCTTGAATCGTAGATGGAGGCATGTCATAGATTTCCTGAAATGCGATGATGTCAGGATTGATAGCGCTTATCACATTTTCTAGGTGTGGTTTCTGGATAGGATCAAGGAAACCATCCCGAAGAATGTTATAACTCAACAGGCGAATGTTCTTATCCTCAGTCTTGGAAAAGGAATAGGATGAAGTAAATTTTGCCTTGTCTTGCAATGTGTATGTGAAGCCACCGGAGGTGTTAGGTACCTTGTCGCCACTTGAGCTATTTTCAATGGAAATTGCGATTGTCTCAGACATCTCAATATCTCCCAGACTCGAACTAGGTCTGCGAGAAAACATCATTTCGAAAGACTTAGAAGTAACTGTTGGTAAAGCTACAAGACCGATCTGGGCATGGTTAGTAGAAAGAAATCCGGTGGGGTAATTCAAAAAGGCCTGCCTATTACCAAAGTAGTAGGAAATCTCTGCACCAATTCCATTGGAACTAAAACCCGTGCTAGGGTCATTATCTGCATCGATTAAAATACTAATGTTCTGGGCATCTTGGAGGTCGAATTCAGTATCAACATCAATCCGAATGTAGAGATGTTCTTCATCATTAGAAACCCAGACCGTTGTAATGTCGAAAAAATTCTGATCGTTCTCATCCGGGATCTGAAAGTCATCTTGCTTCCAATCACCATAGAAGCCATCTACTGCGATTTGCGCCATCAACGAATAGGATGTCAGTAAGAGAACAAGAACGGATAATTTCATCACACTAATTTAATGATTAACGAAGGTAGATGAATTATTGTCTCCACATGACATCGATTCGAAGAAAAGATCGTGGTACGAAGCTCACGACCTGCATGCATCTAAAGGAAGACCCAAGCAAGCAGCGAACTTCATTCGATTACTAAGGTATTTGCTTCTCACCAGGTAACGATTTCGAAATTCTAGATATATGCTTTCAGAAATCAATAAAAAAGCTATTAAAATGAAAGCACAAATTTTTATTCTATTCTTGTTTTGTGGTCTCTTGCAAGCCAATGCGACCGATCCAATCAAGAAGCGTACCCTCTTTATAGAGGTAGATCTTTCCTATTCATTCTATCATCACTACCAACAGGCATTGTTTAAGAAGAACGGCTTAGCGCTTGGTGGGGCAATCAGTTTAGGACATAGCAGGCTACCTGTCTACCTTGAGTACACTTATCAGAATCCACTAAGGTTTGCTTACCGCAACAATGAGGTGCAAGAACACTTCCAGGAACTTGGACTAAGGTATAATCTAAACCACTTGAGCTATTTGATACCGTACGGACTTGATCCCTACATTGGCGCAGGTCTGATGCGGCGCAGAAGTAGCTTCGTACAACATGGTATTGGTGACCCTAGCAATTCAGAATTATTGTCTCAGCACCAGGAAATTAAGACGATGTATAAGCTATCTGCAGGAATCAAGATGGGTAATCGCAATGTGATTCTTGGCCTCCACTATGACTACCTTCCTGGAGGCTTTGATCTACCAAATTCAGAAGGTGAAGCCTTGAGAATCTATAATAGTATGCATGTTGTGTCAGTCCGGTTGGGGATCAGATTTTATCAAGTGCCAGGAAAACGCATTAAGTGCCCCAAATTCAATACTCGTCAAAAGCGAAGTTTATCATTCTAAGAAAAAATAAATCGAAAACTAATATGAAACGTATTATAGCATTAGCATTGATCCTTATCGTGGCAAGCTGCCAAAAAGAGGGTCTTGACACGATCAAGAAACTGAATAAGGATGCGATCGAAAGTCTATTTAATTCAGAAGAGATTGTGCCTAGACCGGAATCCTTCTACGAAGAAACCGATTCGGGTTACAATGAAGGGACCGCAGACAATGGACACAAGTTTCTGTGCAACGGTAAGAGGGTGAAGGAAACGATCGTCATAGAGACTCTTACCTTAAATGCATTCGATGACGCGGCAGCAACGAATACTGCCTCATTGTATCCTGGGTCGATCATCAAGATTAAGGACTACATGGAGCAGAATGACCTAAGTGGAATAGGTGGGATCGAACGTTCTCCGATTCAGGTTTCAAGCGACCTAGGTGATATTAGAGAAGTGGCTGACCCTTCACAAAGAGGGAATGTCGATAAGGCCATAAAAGAAATGGAAGATGCAGCAGGTAGCTTTTCAGCGAATATTAAATCGCAAGCAGAAGAAGCATATTCGCTGGAGCAGAGTATGCTACATGTGGGATTAGATTATAAGTACTTGGGGAATAGTGTAAAGGGACGTTTCGACTTTGAGTCCACAATTGAAAAGCACTCCTTCATCGTGAAGTTTCACCAGATTTATCACACAGCAAGTGTTGGTAATCCGGCCAGCCCTGCTGACTTATTCGGTGCAGATGTTGATCCCTATAAGTTGAATGAAGTCACTGCTACAAATGGCCCACTGGGTTTAATCACTGAAGTCGCATATGGACGAATGTTGATCGGAATATTCACCTATGAAGGTGCAGAGTACAACACAAGTGCTGAGGTCGAAGGAAAATTTCGCAGCGGTTTCTCCAAGGTGGACGGAGAAATATCAACGGAAATCAAGAATTTCTTTTCACAGTCCACCTTTACAGTAGCCATCCTTGGTGGTGATGCCCAAGAGGCCGCCGCTGTTTCAGGGTCTGGATTGGGTATGGAATCGATCCAAGCCACCTTCCAATGGATGAAGGATGGAGGTGCCGACCCATCTTTGGGTGTACCTATTCAGTACAAGATTCGGCAGCTATCTGACCCTTCCTACCCCTTACTGGCAATAGCTGGAGCAGCGGAGTACGACGTGCCAGATTGCTCGAAGCTTCCGAACCACTTGTCCATAGTTAAAGCGGAACTAACCTCCTTCCCAGCATTGGAAGAGAACAACACAGAGTGGGATGACATTGCCTTAGGCAAGGCTGTGAATCCGGATATTATTCAATACTACCAAAGATATGCAGACGGTGAATGGGATTGGATCGGCAAGTTTGATGACAATAAGTGGCAGGATCTTCAGACCTCAGAACTTCCTAAGACATTGGAAGTCAATCTACCTGTTAGTGAAGAGCACTTTGACAACCAGCATGTTGTTCAATTTTATGATGATGACATTGGAGGATTGCACGAGATGGGTGAAATCTACTTCAACTTTGGATCCTACTTAAAGACATTGTCAAATCCAGAAAACGATCAAGCCTATCCTGACAAGATAGAAATTAGTGAAGGAGCATTTAAGGTCTTACTCCATCTTGAGTGGTCAACACGATAAAGAAGTATTTAGCGAACCTGCCTACCGGATGGCGGGTTTGCTAGTTCTAAGGGCGAACAGTTCACTAGGAACAATCTGTCGCAGTGGAAGCCTAAACGGGTTTTTACTAAGACTTTGTGTGAGAATTTTGATTGCTTACCTTACTTTGAGCAAGCCATCGATAATAATTCTTCCAAGTACTCTGCACAAAATGACCATCCGATGAACCTTCAAAGCGCCTTATTTTGCACAGTTTTCCTATTTCAAAGTCTGCTGGTCCATGGACAACTTAGTTTTGAATTACCAAGGAAGAGCATCAATCGATCATCTGCAGAGATCGGTGTCGGTGATTTCGATCAAGATGGATTTGTGGATGTGGCCATTTGTAATTCCGAGCAAAGATGGTACGCTGGCCCCGACTTT
>CAZMYK010000393.1:0-4613 GCA_964570435.1 uncultured Saprospiraceae bacterium
TCGTCAACAATGGAACAACACCTGCGATGCTTTGGGATTATGCATTTTTTGAGTTGAATGTGTTAACTGAAGAATTTAATATTATTGGAGCAGAATTCAGTGTCTTAGATGCTACAGATATGTCTATCAAGACTTGTAATTCTCTTTCTCAATTTGCGGATGATAGTACCTTGGTTACAGATCTTTCTATTCCTTCTATGACAGGATTAGGTTGTAGTGATTTTGACGGATTTCAGTACGGTGATGGAGATAGTCTATTTTTAATGGTTTTCTTTTCGCCTAAAGATGAGCTGCTCAATGTACAATCTCGTCCGGTAGTCTATCGTCCTGAATTCTACTTAAGTGATGCTCCATACAATATGGGTATTAAAGCAGCTTGTAATTACCTTATCGAAACTCTAAACCAAATAGGAATTCGAGAGTTTGAACAAGTCTTAATAGGAGGACGGAATTTTGGAGGATGTGATATTTCACCATTTTCGATGCGATACGATCTTAACTATGGTAGTTTAGGTTTTGACGAATTTTGCGGTGAAATACGAAGTCCTGGAATCCCTGATGTTTTTACTTTTGTAAAGCCTTCCGAATTTGAATACAACATAGATACTTTTGGTTTTAGAGTTTTTCAAAGACTAGGCACTGACGATGAGGTTGTTGCAATGCAGAACGGAGGAATTCCTGCATCATTCTTCTTAGAATCTGGAGACACGCTCACGTTCTTTGTCAAGAATTATTTGGAATCCTTAGCTGACCCAAGTATCAGTGATAAGGGGACAGATGGAGGATATAATATCTACTTTGACCCAGGTATTCGTGGAAATTGTATGTCTATCGCCTCTCCACCAGACTATAGTGCTTCGGCAATGTTAATTACTGATGTAGATGACCAGGTATTTTGTCAAGATACAATCCAAACTCCTTTTCGAGAAGGAGATTTTGAATATACTGGAGGACCTGTTCTGGTCGCTTCAACAACCAACCCAGAAATAGAACTCTTTGAGTCAGGAGCCTGCGTTGAAATTGAATTAACCAACCTTTCAAATATCAATGCACCTTTCTCCTGGCTTAATATAGAATCTAATACAGGCGGGCTTGTTGTTACTTCTGTCACTGAAATTACTGGAGGAGCACGTACCGTAATCGATCCAGAAGCCTTTGGTGTTTATGAATTAGATTTTACGAATGCTGGAGCCACCAGATTATTTGAAGTCTGCGTGAATATTACGAATTGTGACCCTCAAACGCTAGATTTTGTCGCTGGTTGGGATTGCGTAGAATACCCAGAAACAGTAGAAGAGGCAACTTGTAATGATCCATCATCAATTAACTTCACCTCTGTTGAGGGAGCTTATACGGGACAACTCGTAAAGCCAGCGCCTGCAGATGACTTTTTACTCTGTGATACAGTCTGCTTTGTCTATAGAATTTCTAGTACGGCACTTGGAAATGTTTCCAATATTGACTTTGATTTTAGATTGCCAGGAGGCTTGGAATATGTACCAGGTAGTTTCGAAATTGGCTACCCTATTCCTACTACAGCATCCGGCTTAGATACCAATTTTGTTTTTGTCCAAGACCCGATTAATGATTTTGACAATAATTACACAATAGAGGCATCTTCCCTGAATGCTGAGTTGGATTCAATTGGTTTAATCGGTGCCTTGGGAGCATTAGCCAATAGAAATATAATTCTCCTGAGATGGAATGCAATCACCACTTGTGACTTCATTTCAGGGTCTAGAGCTAGATTTGTAGCGAATGCAGAAAACATCTGTGGAGATCCGCTTCCTACCTTAAGAAGCCGAAGTCCACGGATTAGAATTCGTGACCTTTTTCCAGAGTACAATGTCAACTTGAGCTCTACTGACCTGACCCTTAATCCATGTAATATGGATGCTGCTACTACAAATATTCAAATGCAAATTGACGCCGATGATGGTATAATGACGCTCGGGACAGACACTATAAAAGTTACACTTCCTGAAGGTATATTGTATCAAGATATGAGTTACACGCCGCTTAACAATGCAGTGACAGGACCAGTGGATGTGTTGGAAGATATGGGCGCATTTTGTGTTTTTATTCCGATCATGCCAGGCTTGGTCGACGGAGATGTGATTTCTTTCGATCTTGGTATCGTAGCTGATGATGTAGGTCAGCTTTGCGGGAATTATCAAATGGCCGTACAAACATTCAGCACCACAAATGCATTTTGTGGAACAGAGGAATGCAGCATCAGTGTGTTGAGTGGGGAGGATGACATTAATATCAATATTCAAAAGCCAGATCTTTCTATCATTAGTACTGGTTTAACCTTGGTTTCTATGCCGCCATCATCTGCTTCCTTGGAGTATGAATTGACAATTCAGAACAATGGAGACGTGCCGCAGCAATCAGGAAACGACCTAGTGATCGAATTTTGGGATGATGTTGATGACAATGGTTTACTCGATACCTTGGTCGACACGAAGGTTGTCACTGCGACAGAAATGGTGATGATAGGTTCAGGAGGTGGAATTACAAATATTTCAGGTTCCGTAGACATTCCGCCAACCGGAATTTGTAATGCCTTAGCCGTTCTAAATCCTTCAACAGCTTGTGTTTGTGTATTGGAAGTTTCTAATCAAACCAGTGTTGAAATTGAGAATATGTTTGCACTTGAAGTTGAAGCATGTTCAGATGAGATGATAAATATTGGTCCTTCAGCCGTTGATGGTTTCGATTACAAATGGTTGAGCGTCAATGGATCCAACTTAGCTGCCTTAGGATCTGAAACAATTTCTCCAACAACTTTTCAGTTTACGAATACCACAGGAGCCGATATAGTGTGGGAATACGCATTAAGATCTTCTTATGGAAGTTGTTTTACCTATGATACGATGCAGGTTACCATCTTTCCTGCCACAATGAGTTCGGCAACGGTGCCTGGTTGTATTGGTGGTTCTTTAGAATTGCCGGGACCACTTACAGGGTCTAACTTTTCTTGGTTCCCAATAACTGATCTCAGCGATCCTAATGTTGGCTTGCCCATCTTACTTACTGTTCCTGATGGCTCAGTGACCTATACAGTGACTTACATTGATGAAAATGGATGTGGAGCTACTAAGGAAGTGATAGTTGTTGGATCAGCATGTGCTCCAGGTACAGCAATTGGAGATACTGTGTGGTTTGACGTAAATGAGAATGGGATGCAAGACATGGGTGAAGTAGGCATTCCCAATGTAACCGTCTATCTGTACAATGCAGCAAATACCACTCCTGGAAATGACATTGCAAGCACTATGACGGATGCCAATGGTTTCTATATATTCGATGACCTAACAGCAGGTAATTACATCATTGAATTTGTTTCACCTAGCGGATTTACTTATACACTGCAGAATGCTGTTCCGAATGACTCGCTGGACAATGATGCAAGCCCTATTGATGGTCGAACAGGGCCATATTTTTTACCGAATGGTACCTATAACCCAACAGTTGATGCTGGTTTTATTCCTGACTGCTTACTTGAAGTTACAATTTCTGATGTAAGCGAATGTCAATTCACTAATCCGGGCCAGCAACGAGAAGTCGTTGTCGACATATCATGGAATAATGCAGTCTATACTTATGATTACTTAGGTGGAGTTGATACCATTCAACTTGATATCTTAGGCCAAACGTTCTTATATGAAATTGACACCTTGAATGGAGATACCAGTCAACTTGTGATTCTAGATGCCTCAAGCACTATGGATATTTTTGCAGAGGTTTCATTACTAATTGACGACGACTGTATTGCAACAGACGAGGTATTAAATGTAGTAGCATGTACTTACGATTTAGCACTTATCAAAGAAGTAATAGAATTTCCTCCATACAGCTATGGTGATACTTTGACTTTTAATATTACCGTCCAGAACCAAGGTGAACAGGATGTCAACAATGTTAAGATCAATGACTTTTTGCCTTCCGGTTTCGTCTTTGATGCTTTAGCAAATCCGGATTGGATGCAATCTAGTATTGATACATTAATGTATACCATCTCAGATACCTTGATTGCTGGAGAAACAAGAATTATCCCTCTTAGGTTAGAATTGGTGATGTCCACAGAAGTAGGAGCATACCTAAATACTTCAGAAATAGGAAGTTTCCAAGATACGACTGGCATGGATCGATCGGAGCAGGACATAGATAGTACTCCAGATAATGATCCTAGCAATGATGGAGGTGGAGTTCCGAATTCTGGTTCTGACAACACGCTAGGAGGTGATGGGTCAGGTCCTCCAGGAAGTACCAACCCGAACACAGATGAGGATGATGAGGATCCTGAATTAATCACGATTGTAGACTTGGCCCTAGTTAAAAGAATTTTGACTCCTGGACCTTACGATTATGGCGATCCGATCGACTTCGAAATTACAGTGTACAATCAAGGAAATGTTACTGTGAGTAATGTAGCTGTAATTGACTATATACCTGCAGGATTCTCCTTTGACCCTGTAAATATGCCGAATTGGATGCTCTTAGGAAGTGATGCTATTGATACCATTCCGGGACCACTTATGACCGGGGACAGTGCCTCCACAACAATTACCTTGATCTTAGAAATGGCTGATCCTAGGGAATATGTC
>CAZMYK010000394.1:0-4595 GCA_964570435.1 uncultured Saprospiraceae bacterium
GGGTTTGGCTCCGGGTAATTATCAAGTTTGCGCCTTCTCTGTTGAAAATGATGACTTTGTGACATTGAATAACCTGGGTGTTGCTTATTCTGAATTATTGACTTCAATTGGAAATGCCACACTTGACATCTGCATAGACATTAGCGACTCATGTACAGACCTAGTTATTGTGGATGCCCCACCTGTTCGAGTAATTAATGAAACCATCTGTCAAGGAGGACAATACATCGTTGGTACAGAGTCTTTCACAACAGCAGGCTCATTTGCGGCTGTGCTGCCTGCTATGAATGGTGACCCATGTGACACTAGCGTGGTGCTTAACCTTGATCTCATTAATATCCTGCCTGTTATCCAATCATCTGTTCCCCAAATTAACTGCACCAATCCGACTGTAGTCCTAGATGCTTCGCTTTCAACCCAAGAAAGTGGTAGCTCATGGTTATGGTCCACCAATGATGGGCAAATTAATTCAAATCCTAACGAAATAAGTATAGAGGTCTCATCTGCAGGGACCTACTTATTGGAACAAACTGAAGGAGATTGTAGTAGACAAACTTCATTTACGCTCGCAGAAGGTAGTGACGTTCCGCAAGTTAGTATTAGCTCCTTGGCCCTATCTTGTCTTAATGAAAGTGTAATTTTAGAGGTCAATTCTTCTGCTTCTTTTACAACAGCTATCTGGACAGGACCGAACAATTTTAATAGTACATTTATAGAGCCTTCAGTATCAGTTCCTGGCTTGTACCAAGTAGTCTTGAGAACTCCCGCAGGTTGCCAAGTGAATGCAAGTTATCAATTGCTACAAGGTGGTGACCAACCAACGATTTCTGCCCAGGCTCCAAGTATTTCATGTGCTTCAAGTGCTGGAGCACAAGTTTCTGTGGATGATATGAGCTATGAATTGTACAGGTGGACTGGACCAAACGGATTTGTATCAAATATAGCTGAACCTTTGCTCCCCAGCACAGGGGAATACTTCTTAGAAGTTCAAGATGCAAATGGCTGTAAGGGATTTACTTCGATAGAAGTCATTGGGGATGAGGGCAGTTTCGAATATCAAATACAAGGGAATGACTTTCTGTGCACAGGTGGAGTAACTACCATTTCTGCGTCTTCTGAACTTCCAACTGCTACCTATACATGGACTGGACCAAATGGTTACTTTTCATCTACAGCTACTAATTCAGTCTCAGCAGAAGGCACCTATCATGTCGAGATAATTGCCAATGGTTGTGTGGTTAGAGATTCCGTTATTTTAGGAAGAGACATTTCTGCTCTCCCTGAGTATGAGGTGCAAGTAGAAAACCTTGGTGATTGCGAAAATCCAATGTGGAGGTTGACTGCAATTCCTCTTGCGAATGAGTTTCAGACTTCTTTAGTGAGGTGGATAATACCTGGTGTAGCTGTAATAGGTTCTGGAAATCAAATCGATGTCAGTGAGGCAGGCAACTACTTGTTACTGATTAACACCTTTAATGGCTGTCCTGTCATAGAAACATTTACAATTGATCCAATTATGGGATCTCCCGTGGTTTCTTTAACTGCTAGAGCAAATGTTACTTGTAACACCGGTCTTAATGGAGGACTTTTAGGAGTAACACAAGATGATGGATTCAGCTATGAATGGGAGGGACCTAACTCTTATGTAGGAGATTCTTCTTACATTGAATTCCTAGAAGG
Organism: uncultured Saprospiraceae bacterium; assembly: GCA_964570435.1. Lineage (GTDB taxonomy): Bacteria > Bacteroidota > Bacteroidia > Chitinophagales > Saprospiraceae > Portibacter. The sequence goes on from CAZMYK010000394.1 coordinate 1,681, forward strand.
CGGTTTTTACTCTCTTACCGTCACAGATACGCTAAGCGGTTGCGTTTCCTTTTTAGAAACTAGGGTAATAGGCGACACAATCCCTCGAACCATTGCACTTACTAACACTAACATAACTTGCAATAGTCCAGAAGCCACCATCCTTGCAACAGTAAACGGTGGAGGTAATACCTATGAATGGGTGGGGCCTAGCGGAATCTTGAATGACAAAGATATCATGGTAGACCAAGCTGGTAAGTATGTCCTTACAGTAACTGGCGGTAATGGTTGCATCTCCATGGATAGTTTGGAAATAATTGCTGACGTTAACCCACCGCAAATTGACCTACAGAACTATGTCTTAGAATGCACGACGCAATCAGCATCGCTTGATCCAGGTGGAAGTGAAGCCGGTTTGACATACAACTGGACAGGGCCCAATAATTTTGAGTCAACCGCAGCAGTCCCCGTCGTTTTCAACTCCGGAGACTATGATGTTAGTGTCACTGGACTAAATGGATGTGTTGCTCAAGCAAGGTCGATTGTCAGCACAAATCCAGATACTCCAATGCCCACGGCAAGTTCGCTAGATACCTTAAATTGTATTGATACTGAAGTCCAGATCAATGGTGATGTCAACACACCGTCTTCCACTTTTTCGTGGAACGGACCTTCAAGTTTCATCTCTGATCAACAAAATACCACTGTAAGTGAACCAGGGACTTATGTACTGACTGTGCGCAGTCAAGAAGGCTGCATAGGCTTCGATACAGTCGAAGTCATTCAAGAAATAATCCTACCAGAAGTTAGCTTTGCCTTTGATGACAATATAGATTGTATAGATGATACTGCAGTTCTGACTGGTGTTTCTGTCGATCCAGGAGCAAGCTTTGAATGGCAGGGACCAGGAGGTTTTGTTTCTGACCAACAAGAAGCAACAGCTGTTGACACTGGAACGTACATCTACTTTGTGAGAGGAAGCAATAACTGCGTAGACAGCGACACTTTCAATATAGGGATAGAGTCAATCGATTTTCAGACAAGCTACATTTCTTCATGCAGGTTTCCGACAATAGATATTTCGGAACTTTCAGATTCATTGACCTTCGCTATTGACTGGATGACTCCCGATGGAAGTACCTCTTCTCAATCAGCCTACGTTCCAATTACAAATGGTGATCATATTGCTAGTGTTTTGGGAAGTAATGGTTGTTTAGCAACTGTGACTGTTGACGTAGAGCTAGATACTGTTGCACCTCTTGCAGCAATTAACCAGATAGGTATTATCAGATGCGAAGAGAATGAGATTCAACTTAGCAATACAGGTTCCTCAGTAGGTCCTGACTTTTTGTACTCTTGGACAACTATCGATGGTTCCGTCATTTCTGATTCGAGTGCCCAAGAAGTTGCAATACGAGGCGTCGGTAATTATTCTTTGACTGTGATCGACAGTACCAATGGGTGTATGAATCTTGCAAGCATTTTGGTCGATGAAGAACCACAGGACTTCCAAAATATCGAACTAGCAAGTGAGAATCCGCGCTGTTTTGGTGAAGACAATGGCTTTATCAGGCTTGTCAACGGAGTAGATGGTACAGCACCCTATACAACATCACTAGATGGCTTGATTTTTTCCAATGACTCAGTAATCGGAAATCTAGCACCTGGTGACTATGATTTCATGGTCAAGGATAACTTTGGATGTCTCGTATCACAAACAGTAACAATAGTAGAAGTAGATGAATTAGAGTTAGAATTAGGAGATAACATTGATGTATTTTTAGGCAACGAAGTTGAAATTTCAGCCACCACCAACCTAACAAGTGAACAAATCGAATCAATTCGCTGGCAGATAGAATCTCAACTAGGTTGTCCTGATTGTCTTTCATTTACCCTAACACCTGACAAAGACTTGTTAATAGAACTAACCATCACAAATGAAAGGGGGTGTACTGTTACTGACGAAGTGAAAGTCAGGGTTGACCAGAATCCAGTACTTTTCAAGCCCAATATATTTAGTCCAAATGATGACGGCGTCAATGACTTCTTCTATATATCTGCAAATCCTGGTGTCGCTATGTTTCGTTCACTGAACATTTTCGATCGTTGGGGTGAAAGGGTGTTTGGTAAGCAGAATCTCACGCCTGGTGAAATGACAGAGGGATGGGATGGCAAGATAGGTGGACAAAGTGTCCAACCTGGTGTCTATGTCTATGTCTTGGAAGTTGAAATGATTACTGGAGATATTAGAAGCGTAAGAGGTGATGTTACTGTTATTCGCTAAGGTAGCTCATCACAAGCTCTAGTTGCTCAGCTCGACTTAGATCTGAGTTGTCAATCATCACAGCATCATCAGCTTTTCTTAGTGGGCTATCTTCCCTGTTGGAATCAATATGATCTCGCTTTGCAAGATTTTTCTTAATATCTTCTAAGTTAGCCTCAATACCCTTAGATTGATATTCTAACAATCTTCGATTAGCCCTTACTTCTGGGTCTGCTGTAATAAAGAACTTGTGATCCGCAGAAGGAAAGACCACGGTACCGATATCTCTGCCATCCATGACAACGGAAAGATTAGCGCCCATGGCACGCTGCAGACGCACCATCCATTTTCTCACCAAAGAAATTGCTGCTACCTCGCTCACAAAATCATTAACTGCGTGACTTCTAATTTTTTCCTCGACATTCTGCCCATTTAGAATGCAATCATTCCCACCATTACTGGTATCGAAACTTATCTCCACGCTCCGCAATGCCTTTTCAATATCCCTGGCAGAAGTGATGTCAATTTCCCGCTTTAGCAAGTATAAGGTAACAGCTCGATACATAGCCCCGGTATCAATATAGATGGCCCCCAATAACTTCGCTAAGCTCTTGGCCAGGGTGCTTTTCCCACAAGCTGAGAATCCATCTATTGCTACTATCATAAATAAATA
>CAZMYK010000395.1:0-4589 GCA_964570435.1 uncultured Saprospiraceae bacterium
GGCGTAACGGTAGATAAGGATAATAATATTAGCTTAAGAGGTAAGCAAGGCGTCCTGGTTATGCTTAACGGCAAGAATCAGTACATGAGTGGTGACGAACTTTCAAGAATGCTAGAATCGATGCCTGCAGAGAATATCAAGAATATCGAAATCATTACCAATCCGTCAGCAAAGTATGATGCTGAAGGTAATTCAGGAATCATCAACATCGTGCTTAGAAAGAATGAGAACTATGGCTACAATGGTTCTGTGAACGCAGGGCTTAGACAGGGACGGAAGTTTACACACAATGCTGGCTTAAGTCTGAACTATCGGTCGGAAAAGTTCAATGTGTATGGCTCAGCTTCCTACTACGACTACGCAGGATTTCAGGATTTAGATCTAATGAGAATTATTCCCTTCGAGGGAGGAGAAACGACCTTCGACCAAGAGTCAGACATGCAATGGGACGGCAGAAACATCAATTCAAAAGTCGGATTAGATTACTATTTGACAGAAAGCACAACTATAGGTCTTCTTTTCAAAGGTAACTACGCTGGAAACGTATGGCTGAATGACAATATGACTCTAATTGCTGGGGCAAATTCTCCTGGCTTCGATGTTCTAATGGTTGGCGCAGATCAAGACAATGCACGTAACCAGAATTCTTTTAATTTTAATGTTTCCCACAATTTCGATGACAAGGGCACCAATTTGACCTTTGATACAGACTACTCTGTTTACGGCGGTGCAACTGACAATATTTATACAAATGAATACCTTTTCACAAATGGGTCTCAAGCCCAGGATCAATTTCAGTTAAGAAATGACCAGCGTACTGATATTAGCATATTCGCAAGTCAAGTAGATTTTACCAAGACACTACAGAATGAATACCAATTTGAATTAGGTGCGAAAGTAAGTATGGTTCGAACAGATAACGATACCAAATTTAGTGCTTTGGAGGCTGGACAGTGGGTAGATCAATCGAACAGAACCAACAACTTCATTTATGATGAGAATGTTTTTGCAGCGTACACCAATGTTAGCAAGGCCTTTGGTAAGGTTAATGTGCAGGCTGGTCTTAGAATGGAGCATACAAGGAGCAATGGCAATTCAGTTACGCTTGATCAAGAGGTACCTAGGGTCTATACGAATCTCTTTCCAAGCCTTAGCCTTTCCCACAAGATCGGAGAAAAGCATGACCTCAGTTATAGCTACTCGAAAAGATTAAACAGGCCGAACTACAAGTCTCTTAATCCCTTTATAGAGTACCTTGATGATTATACCTTCCAAAAAGGTAATCCCTTCCTAAGTCCGCAATATTCTGACGCATTTGGTTTGAATTATGGTTATGGAGGCTTCCTTTTCGTATCAGCTAACTATAGTTACACGCAGGATGCTATCACAGAGGTAATAGAACAGTTTTCGGCAGATAATCAGACCTTTCAGACAGAAGTCAATCTCGATAACTTCACTTCCGGAAGTCTAACCGTATCCTCCGGAATACCGTGGAAAGAACTAGGAATGACTAGGATCAATCTAACCAGTTTTTACAACGGTTTTAAGTCGGTTATTCCTTCTGGTACTCTGGATAATCAAAGTATTGGCTACAATGTATATCTTGGTAATGAGTTTAATTTGCCACAAGAAATCACCATGGAATTGAATGGATATTATACCTCAGGCCTAGTCTATGGTTTATTTGAAATTGCTCCGCAGTATGGCATTGACATTGGATTCTCTAGAGATGTATTAAAAGGAAAGGGAAATGTAAAAATTGGTCTTGATGACATATTTTACACTCGTAGAAGTTTCGTAGATATTAGGCAGGATGACATCTTTCTCAATGTCAGACAAAGAAATGATACAAGGAGGGCTAAAATTAGCTTCAGGTACAACTTTGGAAATAGCAAGGTGAAGCGTGAACGAAGGAGGAGGACTGCTACCGAGGATGAAACTTCGAGGATCAGCAATGATGGATAGTATAAAGTAGCAAGAAGTAATTATAGAACTGCTGGGCGAGGAGACTTCCCAGCAGTTTGTTTATTGTCTTTCTAGCTTTCAAAATTCCCTAGTTTCATGCGTGCTGCAGCTATTCATTTGAATAGATCATGGTCGTTTTTATCTACTATTGTAATATGATCGAAATTAGAAATGCGACCACAATTGACATCGCAGGAATCCTTGACTTACAAGCAAGGAACTTGAAGAGTGAGATTTCTCCGATGGAAGCAAAAAGAGAGGGATTTGTGACCCTACGGCACAATTTTGAAACTCTGCTTCGAATGAATGATCTCGCTCCTCACACGATCGTCTGTGTAGAAGGACGGGTGATAGCCTATGCTCTATCTATGCATCCTAGTCTTTCTTTAGAAGTTCCTGGACTAGAAAAGATGTTTTTGCTTTTAGAAGGTCTAGACTCTTACATGGTGATGGGCCAAGTTTGTGTTGATAAGAAATATCGAGGACAAGGGAAGTTTAGGTCAATGTACCAATTCATGTTTAATAAGTTCTCAGGAGAATACAAGTCGATCATCACTGAAGTTTCACAAGCAAATCCTAGAAGTCTTAGAGCTCACTATGCTCTTGGATTTCAAGATTACCATATGCATGAAGAATGGGTAATCCTTATAAAAGACTTATCGTGAACTGGCCATTAACTATAAGCTCCATTGGAAATCATTTACTTCGTTCTACTTTCATGAATATGTGTTGCAATCACGCCGAGACACATCGATATCACAAAAGAAGGAAAAAGAACGTCCATCTTTTCAAAGTAAATTCCAATTCCATCTATGTTCTGCACCACAAATTTGAATATGGGCACACATGCAAATCCACTTATCATAGAAACAATCGCCCCAGCTGTATTGTACTTCTTCCAAAAAAGGGCTAGAATCATCATCGGACAAAAAGTAGCAGCTATCCCTGACCAACCAAAGATGGCAAACCAAAATACAGTACGATCAGGACTTAAAATTGCTACGGACATCGCTATGCCCAAGGCGACAAGGGACATGATCACTGTAATGATCCTGCTCAATCGGGTCAACTGATGATCTTGGACTTGCGGATTAAAGATCTTCTGGTAGAAATCCCTCGTTATTGCGCTAGACGCTACGATCAACAAGGAATCAATGGTAGACATGATCGCAGATAGCACAATTGCTGTGTAGATTCCTACGATCAGAATGGGAAATATTGTTTCGACTAGGACAACAAGAACATTTTCGGCTGCTGTTCCTAGTATGGCTTCTGGATCTTGGCCAGCTTCGGTAAATAAGTAGCGGCCAATTAGGCCAATGGTGACGGCAGCTGCATCAGTCAATAAGGTGAATAGGACTGCCACCCACTTACCATGGTCAATTTCTCGCACATCTTTAACGGCAATAAAACGGACATATATATGCGGCGCTCCTAGGAAGCCAAGTCCTATCATAGCAAATCCAAATATGGTAGCGGCATTCATCCATGGATCAGGATCTCCTCCCCAAATATCCATTAGGGCTGGGTCAATTTCCCTAAGACCCGACCAAAGATTTGCCTCACCCATATAGATAAGACCAGCAATGGGAAGGATGATAAGACCGAAGAACATCATAATACCTTGAAAAAAATCTGACCAAACTACTGCCACAAATCCACCAAAAAAGATGTACACAACAACGATAACAAAACCTAATATGGCTCCCAGAAAGTAGTCGAGACCAAGCAGGGCTTCAAAGGCCTTTCCAGTAATGTCTATTTGCGAACTAACAAAGATGATGACAAAAACGGATAGCGTCGTAGCAGCAATTATCCGGATGCTATTGCCCTTACTTTGGAAGTGGCTTTCTAAGAAGTCGGGTATCGTTATCGAGTCATAGTCATCTGTAAGCTTTTTAAAGGGCTTGGCCATAAAGAACCATGAAAGTCCAACACCTAAAATCTCTCCGATTACCACCCAGTAAGCTGACACCCCTGCTAAGGCTCCCATTCCGGTAAGGCCAAGTATTAGCCATCCTGATTCTCCTGTCACCCTTGCTGAAAAAGCCACAAACCAATAACCAAGTGTTTTTCCACCTACATAAAAATCCTTGATACCCTTGACCTTTCTTGAAGCAGCTATGCCGATTGCGAACAAGATCAAAAAATATAAGCATAGGATGACTACTTTTGAAATCATTGAAATAGATTTATTTGCATCTAAAGTAAGTTTTTTTTGATCTGATTGATGTAATTATTGCCATACAATAAGCCACTTGATTCATTTCATAGATCAAGATTCGTAAGATGTAATACATTAGTTATCAGAAATAAAGAAAACGACTTGCCTAAAACTAGTTTTTTCTAATAAGTTTAATTATTTTTGCGCTTTATTTCAAACAAGCAAGTTAAATGGCAAGAAGAAAAACGAAGAAGGAGCAAGATGAGACCTTAGTAGATATAGTTGATGTACGAGATCAAGCAGTTAGTTTTTATGAAAAGAATCAAAATGCTATTATTGGTGGGGCAGTTGCCTTACTCTTAATAGTGGCTGGCGTAATTGCCTACCAAATGTTTTATAAGACTCCGCGTCAGAAGGCTGCACAGGAGGCGATGTACATGGCTGAGTATCAATTCAGCAG
>CAZMYK010000396.1:0-4588 GCA_964570435.1 uncultured Saprospiraceae bacterium
TAGGAATGAGATACTTGCCAGCCTGCTCTTTATTGCCAAAGTGTAGAATGGGTGTCATAACCGTCCACATGACAGCATTTAATCCGAATGCAAGACCATTATCAGCGCATCCATATCCGAATCCCTCCATTGCGTGGATAGCTCCAAGGAAGTCCACTTCATCAGCTACGCCACCGTACTGGTGATTCAATGCTAGTTTCAAGACGCCAAAGGATCCGCATCGTTCCCAAAGTTCTCTAGGGAAGATCTGCTCCGCATCATGATGCGCACCACCATCACTATGTAGCGACGATCCAAATTTGGACATCTTTTCTTTAAGCTCTTGATGACCTGCTTGGATCGAAAAGTCCATCTAGAAGTTAAATTTGACGATGGCCTTTGCGAAGAATGGATTTCCAGGCGTAAAGTGTAGCTCTTCTATTGGATTCACTTCGTTAAACAACCTAGATTCCGTTGCGAACTGCGCCTCATTCCATTCCTGATTAAATAAGTTTTCAATCGCAAACCCAAGATTAACCTTACTGAATGAATAGTTGGCATTCAAGTCACTTATAAGGTAACCCTTTGCAGTAATACTTCCATCTTCATTAGCTGGCCTATCCTTGAGGAATCTGTTCTTGAAGCTTGCATTGAACTTACCTGAGGTGTAGGTCAAACCAGCGGTCGCAGTCAAATCTGGTGCGAGAGGTATAAAATCTTGTCCTTCTGGGTGCTCAATGCTCCTTGCATACGTATAGTTAAAGTCACTACTGAAGAAAAAATTGTCTGTCACCTGGTACCTAAGATTCAATTCCACTCCTGCTCTTCCAGTCTGTCCTGACGGCTCCACTATCCCAGCATCTCCGACATACACAAACTCCTGCTCAAGAAATAAGTACCATAGCGCTGCATCAACATACATTCGCTTCATAGGCTTAAACGAGGCTCCGATATCCGTTCCATAGGCTAAGGGAAGTGCATCTTCTACGTTTTGCTCTAACACAACTCGAGTATCGTTCGAGTGGAAACCTACCCCAGACTTCCAAAAGAACTGAAGTGAGCGATTTAAGTTGTAAATAAAATTCAGCTTAGGTGTGAAGGCACTGTTACTTTGAACTTTTGGATCATACAAGGTGGCCAAGTTGCTCTTATAATTAAAATTAAAGTAGTCCCATCTCAATGCTGCTTGCACGGAAAGCCGATCGAAATCAAATTCTGCGCTAGCGAAGGAATAGATGTTCTTCTCATTGATATCTCCGAACCGGATCCTTTCTAAGATATCCTTTCTATTCAGCGTCCTTGAAAGCTGGTTATCCTTACTTAGGTCATTTCTGTAACCAAGACCAACTCGTACGAGTGAGTTCGCCCAAGTAAGGTCCTTTTCATGGTTCCATACACTTTCTAGTCCGAAAAGTTGACGGTCTTCATATTGCCTGATCTGATCTCCGTTCACAGGATCTTCTAGGAAGAAGGTGAAGTTGGAAAATAATTCAAAGTCGTACTCCGAGTAGTAAATACGATTCTTAATGTAGGAGTGATCGTCTAAAGTTTTTGAATAAGAAAAAACCACATTCGTCCGAGAAGTCTGGCCTCCTTCTGTATCATCTATCGCTCCAAACCTACTGATCAGACCACTATCAACTGCGCGCTGAGGAATTTGACCTGAGGCATCCCACTGACTTTGAAAGTGGGAAGCAGAAATCGTAAACTTATCCTTGATGGAAGTTCTCCCAGTGTACTTTCCGAAAAAATTAACTCTATTAAAGTTCTGGGGAGACTCGAAAGGACCATCATTAGAGATGTACTCTGTAGCAAAGTAGGCATCGTGATTTTTAGTATTGATAATGTTAAAAAGACCTGTGGTCCGAAATGTATTGAATTGGCCTACTTCCATGTTGATAGAAGAATTACTTAGTTCATCCTTTGTCTCAAAACCAACATATCCCGCTGTGGCGAAGTTTCCTTCATCTTCATAGTAAGGTCCCTTTCCGAAATCGATCAACTCCACAGTTTCAGGAATCAAGAAATGTAAATCTGCATACCCTTGACCATGAGCATGAGAAACCATATTGACCGGCATGCCATCAACTGTAATGGCTATATCTGTACCGTGGTCAATATCAAAGCCCCTGAGAAAGATCTGCTCCGCCTTTCCACCTCCAGCGTGTTGCCCAATGAAAAGTCCAGGAACCTGTCTAAGAATTTCTTGCGAGTTGTTGACTACCGTGGTCTTGTTGTCAATGTAGGATATGATATTTTTTCTCTTGGTATTTTCTCCAATAACTATTTCACCAAGTTCAAAAGAAGATTCCTCCATTACTATCTTCAGGTCTGAAGAAACTTCTGTAATAACATAAAATTTATCTTTGTAGGAAAGGTGAATTATCTGAATAGTGTCGCCCATATTAACTTCATTTAGTACAAAGAATCCGTTCTCATTTGTATGTGAATGATTGTCTTCATCCAAATGAATTATATAGGCATCCTCAATTGGAATACCTGATGAATTGCTTATGGTTCCGCTAACTTTCTGAGCTTGAAGCGAAAAGAATGATACACAAATAAGTGCAACTGTAAAAATTGGTTTCATAGTTGAGAGTTTGCTTTGCATAAGTACGAATTAATTTCTAATCTTGGATTCTAAAGATCCAGAATTTCGTTCTTAGTCGTAACTTTTTTATTACTACATTGTTCAAAGTTTTTTGCAGAAAGAGACTGACTACTAAATTTAAGCCCTATTAAAAAGTTACTAGCAATTCTTACTACTAGTGAAAAAAGGAAATTCATTTTCCTTTTTTTTGCAATATTCATTATGGGAATTTTGGAAGTTGTGGGCGTGGCATCAATACTGCCATTTATGGAACTGATGTCCAAACCGGAGGCTATCGAAGAGAGCAGACATCTCAGAAGCGCATATGAATTTTTCGATTTCGAGAACAGCAGACAGATGTTGATTTACTTTGGGATTGGAATCATTGCATTATTAGGCCTGACTAATGCATTTTCAATCGGATCGCTCTGGTTTCAATACAAACTTTCATGGAACATTTCTCATAACTTAAGCACAAGATTGCTTACTTCATTCATTAAGAAACCTTACTCCTTTTTCTTGAATGAAAATACGAATAAGATTAAAGCCTGCGTGATTGCTGAAGTTGGAAGTCTCACTGGGGGCGTGATGATTCCTCTGATAGAACTTGTTTCTAGAGCCTTTGTATCCATTATCATTTTCATCTTGCTCTTGATGGTAGATACCAAGATTGCCCTACTAGCCTTTGCTGGCCTTGGGGGTGCCTACCTAGTCATATATATGTTACGGAAGAACTACCTTACCGAAGTCGGAAAACATAGGATAGCAATGAACTTGCTGCGATACAAGACGGTTGCGGAGCTATTTGATGGTATCAAAACCATAATGGCATATAAAAAACTTAAGTTGTTTTACACTAGATTTGAAGAAGCCTCAAAAGAGTTTACAGATGTTCAGCCGAGATACAATCTACTTTTGATGGCACCCAAGTACATCTTAGAATTTATTGCCTTTGGCGGTGTTTTGGCTTTTACTATTTATCTTTTTGTCACCTCGGGGAATATCCAAAATGCTATACCTCGACTGACATTATTTGCAGTGGCCGGATACAGACTGCTTCCTGCGTTGCAGAAGGTTTTCACGGCAGCTTCGAAAATTAGGCATCACTATCCAGTACTTGAGAAACTGCATGGGGACCTACTTGAAGTCACCAATGATAGCACTGACCTAGTAGGTAGCGAAGCGACAATCGGATTCCAAGAGTCCCTAGTATTAGAAAACATTTGGTTTTCATACGAAAATGCAGATCAACCAGTGGTCCAGAATCTGAGCCTACGGATCAAGAAAGGAGAGATGGTTTCCTTTGTCGGTTCCACAGGTTCTGGAAAAACTACAATTGTGGACCTGATTACCGGACTACATAAAATTGATAAGGGACGGATCATCGTTGATGATGTGGTTCTTGATGCAGATGACATGAGTTCATGGCAGAATAGCATTGCCTATGTTCCCCAAGAGGTCTTCCTATTTGATGATACGATCTTAAGAAACATTAGTTTAGAAGAAGACGTCGAAAAGGTGGACATGGAACGACTCCAGGGAGCTGCAATAATGGCAGATATTCATGAATTCATATCTAGTGATCTTCCACTAATGTACCATACGGAAATCGGAGAAAAGGGCGTGAGATTAAGTGGGGGCCAACGACAAAGACTTGGACTAGCAAGAGCACTATATGTCAATCCAGACATTTTGATTCTTGATGAGGCAACTAGTGCCCTCGACGCGATAACAGAAAAAGGAGTGATGGAAACCATTAAGTCCTTACCCGGAAACATCACTAAGATTCTAATCGCCCATCGACTTTCAACTGTAAAATACTCCGACAACATCTATATTATTGACGGAGGAGAAATTTCTGCCCAAGGAAAATTTGATGACCTCGCGAACAACAATGCCATTTTTCAGAAAATGGTGCAAAATTCATAATTCAAAAACAAAATGAAGGTTTTTTTACAAGTTATACTACTTAGTTTATTTCTACCCATCCTTGCTGAAGCACACGAACCCGACCATAGC
>CAZMYK010000397.1:0-4577 GCA_964570435.1 uncultured Saprospiraceae bacterium
TGACTGAAGAATCCATAGTCGTAAAGGCAGTATTCTTCGAGTCAAGGGCAGCCGTAAACGTAGGTTCATTCGCTGCAGTCAATTGCTCGTCCGTCAATTCAGCATCTGTATACTGTTGCTCGAGGGCCGTCTTTTCTTCTTCAATCGGGGTGACAAAGACCTCATCTGGCTGTGTCTTCGGTGCAGCTTTTTCTTTGGCAATTGCTCCGCGATCTGGTGCAGTTGGTTCTGGAGGCAGTGGTGTATGTTCCCGTCTTTCAAAACCAGAGGTATCTGGTGCCTGCTTCGCTGTTTCTTCGATATCCTTCTTAGTCTCCTTGCCTGCATCGGAAACATCTGTTGCAATTGTCGCCTTAAGCTGCGAGGCCTTTCCGCTTGACTTGAATGCCAATACTCCATCCATATCTGCTGGAGCAATGGAATCCACCTTGTCAAGAAGTTGTCGCTTGAAGCTGTCGCTGTTGAATTCCCCAGCATCCTCTTCGCCCATCTTGTCAACCTGCTTGCTCTTCGCCTTACTATTGACCTCATTTCCAGGTGATTCTGCTGCATCCACAGTCTCATGCACCTTTTGATCAGTGGTCTCATGTTGTTTCTGCTCTTCTGCCTTCGCTGTCAACTGATCCATCTCCGCTTGGAAGTCTGCATCATCTTCAGCACCCAACAGTTCTCCCTTCTGTAAGTCTACAGATCTTGCTCCTTCTCCACCACCGTATGGGCTACCTCCAAAGTCGTAGTCACCTGATGAACCGCCCCAAGGGAAGTTCCACCCACTTCCTTCGCCATCCATACCTTGTCCATTAAGTGGAACAATACTATGGCTGAAGTCTGTCGGGAAGTCACCTTCTTCGCCTTCCCCTTCTCCTTCCTCATTCTCTTCTTCATCGCCACCAAATAGACCGTTGAACCAGTCCTTGAGCTTCTGCCAGAACATCTTCAACTTATCCGAAATCCACTTGACAATTCCTTTGACAAAACTTTGAACTTTGTCTATGATGCTTCCAATTGCATCTTGCACTTTCTTAGGAATGTCTCCTAGTCCTAGGAGTCTGCATAGGAAGTTCAAGACCGCAGCAATGACCAATTTGATCGCCGTGAATACCATATCGATTCCAGCAGAAATGGCACCGAAGGCGGCATGCACTACCGACTTAAGGATGGCTCCAACAAGGGCCCCAAGAGTACCCAGGTTATCTATGAAACCTCTAATGATATTGTATACAGAAACGATTGCGCCGATAATTCCAGTTGCAATCTTAAGGAGGGCATTAATACCAGCTGTGATAACAGCAGACTTGGCAAAGTTGATAATGGCCTCCATCACGGCATCCTTGATTGCCTCCATAATGGTGGACCCATTCTCCTTGATGAAGTCCCAGATACCTGCGAAACCATCTGTCTTAATCCTCTGCATTAAGTCACCGAACAATTCCATCACATCGATATTGTCCATACCGACATTCTGACCATACTTGTCTTTGAAGGTCGACCAGCCACCTTCTACTATCCTACCTGACTTTTCTTCTATGAACTCTAAGATGGCGTCGGGGCCTCTTTCTGCTACAGCTTGGATCAATTCAAAGGCTCCAACAGCGAAGTCGACAACCTGTGGTCCTAGCTCTTCAGCGAAGTATCCCTTAATAGATTCCCATCCTAGACCAAAGAAGTCTAGTAACATCATTAGGATGTTCTTCAGCGTCCATTCTGTAGGGAATACGATGGTACCTCCAGATCCAGTCAACCATTCTAGGAAGGCACTGAATAAGTTCTTCAAGGCACCAGAAAAGAACTGTTGGAAGCCACCTTTGACAATTTCTACTAAGTTCTTAAAGAATCCGATCGGATCCTTAATGATAGCAATAATGGCCTTAATCGTGTCTTTGACAATATTGATGACAACATCCGCATCTACTCCAGCAGCATTCAATAAGCCACGCAGAATTTCAAGAGCAATGTCTCCAAGGAAGGCAAGAATTTTACCTAATACTCCACCCCACTTCTTATTGTATTCTTCGATCTTAGCATCGACCCAATCCATGGCTTCCTGGCGAAGCTCTGTGAGTTTGTTCTCTAGTTCTTTTTCTTTCTCCTTGACTGCCTCCTCTAGAGCAATGAGCTTGTCCTTAATTTCTTTGGAAGCGTCATAGGCTATCTGCTTAAGTGCATCTGGGAGGGAATCGATGTATTCATCAATCTTGACCTTGGCCTCGTTAATTTCCCGCTTACACAGTTCTATGACCTGCGTATTTCTTGCTGTAATATCTTCTATAAGCTCGTCGATATTCTCTTCATAGTTCTCTTTCTCAGAACTTAGGATGTCTTTAACTTCTTGGAGCTTATTAACGCCAAGGATCTTATCTTTTAACCACTTTGCAGGACCCCAGAAACCCTTGTATCGCTTTTTCTTAAAGGCTTTAAATCTAGTATTGACGTTGTTTTCGAACTCCTTAGTGGCATCGTTCATACCATTTTCGAACTCTATCCTTGTGGTTTCATCCAACTTGGCTAGCCGCTCATTCACTTTCTTCTCGACAGGGTTGTAGATATCATGAATGTTCTTCACGATTTCTGCTCGCTTTTTCTCTAAGTCGGAGGTTGCGGTTTCTTGGTCCCCATGTGCTTCATTGAGCTTGTTTTCTCTCGCTTCCCGCATTTCCTTCCTACCCTTCTCCTCGGCATCTTCAAAGTCGCCTTCTGTCTTCTTAGCACCTTCTTGATAGATGCCATCCAAGGTGGAATCAAGATTGCTTTCCAAGGTGGTAAATTCGCCCTTGTCCGCCTTGAACTCGTCCAACTTGCTAGACTTGGCTAGGGCCATGTTTTCTGCAGTTGCACCTTGTTCTGTCATCTGTGACTCAATATCTGCTGTACTTCCTTCGAATTTAGACTTGAGTGGCTTGAGATCTGGAACTACTCTGTTCGCTATATTGAATGGGGCAGTCACCTCGGCCGTTTCTATTGGACCTAGGGGAATAGGATTGTCGTTTGGATTTGATAGATTAAATTCAGTCCGGACAATCGGTATGTAGGTATCTGTAGTTGTATCCTTATCCTCAGCAATAACCTTTTTTGCCTTGTCTGTAATCTGGCGAGCTTTTGTCGAACCTTTGAATTTTTCGACGTCCTTGATCTTCTTTGGTAGACTATCTGTGAGGCTCTTATCAAAGTCCGATTTTGCTTTTTGCTTTCGAACTTCTGGGGTTGGCTTTCCATCAGTCTCACGAGCTTGGTCCCCATCCTTTCTTGATTGTGTTTCTCCTGGTGGAGCAACGACAGCTTTCTTGGCATTAGAAGTTTTGACCATCGCACCTTCATTTCGCCTTTCGTTCGTTTCCAAGGTCCTCGCTTGAGCCTTACCATCATCAAGTGCTGGCTGGGAGGCCCTCATTAGATATTCCTTGATCGATATTCCATCCGCACTAACATTGCTAGTCGGCGGTGTATAGGCCTGGGGCGCTCCGCTTCCCTTTGAAGTCTTGCTGCCGGGAGGAGTCTTTTCCTTGGGCACAGCTGGTGCAGGAGCTTTCTTCTTTTTCTTTTTCTGAGGCTTAGGTTCTTCTACAATCTTCTTGAAGGGTGCTTCTGGTCCAGGTTCTCCATTTAATTCAGCCTCAGCTGCAGCTAATTCGTCTTCAGAAAATCCATCCAGGCCAGGTTCTGGTGGTCCCATAGGTTCAGTAGGTTCGGGAGCAGGAGCTGATGGTTGCCGCTGGATGGTATCTTTAGCTAGACTAAATGACTTCGTTGGAACATCTGATGTGATTGCGCCGTTGAGTGTGAAGTCTGCTGCCTTTTCGCCTAAGTCATCTGCTTCTTTTTCTAAGGCAGGATCATCATTAACTTGGGTCCCATTCTGAAGGACCGTTGTTGGCTTGACCCTACCCTGTTTTTGCTGGACGATGTGGGTGAGCTCATGCCCGAGCAAGGCTCTACCTTTTTTAGTGGTGGCATCATATTGGCCAGGTGCGAAGTGAATATCTGTCCCTTTTGCAAAGGCCAAGGCCCCATTATTAGTTGCTTCCTGAGAATCCTTGTGAATCTTAACATCTGCGAAACTCGTGCCGAAAGAAGCCTCCATCATGCTCATTATATCGAACGAAGGATTAATACTCTCTTGGATTTCATGGGCTGGCTTACCAGTCTTTACTTCTTCTTCCTTGGTTTTTTGCTGGGTAGGCGTTTCATCGTAGTCATCATTAGCGAAGTGCGGTAAGATGTCAAAGAAGAAGTGTCCCAAATTGCCACCAACACCTTCAGGAGAGTAGAAGTTATAGGTACCTTGCTGCGTCCCAGAATTCAACCAATTCGTAGAATAGGAACCATCTTCATCTGGTTGCAGAATGGCCTCGAAAGAACCTCCAGTATCTCCATCACTTGAAATAAACTTCTTGTTGGGAAAGCCAGGTCTTTGGGTTCCAGTCCACCAATGGGCTAATCTTTGCGCCTGATTATCTAGGAAGCCATCTACTACGTCTGGTGGTTGATGATAGACATTTTCACTATCTGCAAGCATGGTCCACAATCTGCCGGCCTCATCAACGAAGACATTGTTTCCCTCTATGTATTCAAAGTGTGGA
>CAZMYK010000398.1:0-4570 GCA_964570435.1 uncultured Saprospiraceae bacterium
GTCAGCAGCCAATGTAGTGTTGGCGAGGTAGAAGTCAAGCATGACCTTTTCAGTATCCTTACCAACGTAGGTGCCCTTAGGGCGGCTGTAGAAGACCATCGGTTCAGTGACATCCGCTCCTTCCACTATGCTATTCCCCTTGGTGGTAATCTTCTGGGTAACATTGGCCTTGCTGGTCTTAATCGATTCATGGTAGGATCGACTAAGGAAGGCTAGAAGGTAGTGTTCTCCATCTTCTATTTCATAGTCAAACGAAGAGGTATATTTTGCTGCGTAGGGCTTGTTATCCACGATCAGATGAATGTGTTGTCCTTTTCCGGAATTAGCACACATCTTGGTTGCGGCATCTGAAGTCTGCTGTCCCAGCTCATAGTCTGTTCCAGCTACGCCGAAATTAAAGGCTCCTTCCATATACTCCATCGACTGAATCTCAGCATCTTCGAATGCTGGGGATTGAGAAAATGGGCTAATGGTAAATTTTTTGACTGCTTCAACAGTTTCTGCAGCATCAGTAGTACTCGCATCCCCTTCGGTAGTGCTTTTGCAAGCGGCAAATAGTAAGGTGAGGCAAAGTGTTAATCCTAGAATTCTTTTATACATCATAAGTTGTTTAGTGATAGACTAAAAGTAAGGCTAATAGCCTTGGTCTACAATGAATGTTGGTAGAAAAATGCGAATTATAATGAAAATAGGAGGAAATAGTCTTTTCCGCTAACCTTTTGCCGAGCAGTCTTGATTTTTTTTTGCTTGCAAGTCTGTTGATTAGCTTGAATTTTTATATTAAAATATTTTGTAATATATTGATTTACTGTTAAATTGCATGATTGTTGCTTTACTAATGTATGAAACTACTAATTTCGATAAGTACTTGACAAAAGTGCGTATTTGTATTTTACATTAATATAAAATATTAACCTTTACCGAGGTGGTCTATGGGCAACTACACAGATAAAGAGCTTGTGGGTTTTCTGAATGAATCAGAAGACGGAGCGATCGAGAAAATTTTTAAGCAATACTACTCCTACATTTGTAGTGCCGTTTATAAGATTATTCCCGACCCAACATTGACTGAAGACTTAGCTCAGGACGTTTTTTACGAATTGTGGAGGAAGAGAGAGAAGATTCAGATTAATAGTTCTTTGAAAGCCTACTTGAAACGCGCAGCTATTAATAAGGCTTTGAACTATATCCGTAGTAAGAAGATGAAATTTGATAACGCTGACAATGATGCGGTTATTAATATTTCGGTCAATAGTTCGGAAGGTAACTTCGAAGCGATGGAATTGCAGGATATCATTAATGCCTCCATTGACAAGCTACCTGAGAAATGTCGAATCGTATTTATGATGAGTAGGTTCGAAGAAATGAGTTACAAAGAAATTGCAGCTGCCTTAGAAATCTCTATCAAAACCGTAGAGAACCAAATTTCAAAGGCTTTGAAGATTTTGAAAAAAGCAGTAAACCCTTACTTAGATAAAGATTTATAATTATTTTTAATCTGAATAGGGGGGACACTAGATAAGTGGTGTCTTACTGGGAATATACGCTTAAAACAATGACTAATAATTCAGTAACAACGCTGTTGCATAGGCAACTTACTGATCAATTAGATAGCGCCGATAGGCAGCTACTGATAGATTGGTTGGCGAATTCTTCACAGAATGTGAAGGAGCAGCAAGATATTTCTCGAGTGTGGGAGATGTCTGGCAACTACAGTCCGCCGTTCGAGCCGGACGTAGAAAAGAGTTTCGAAAAATTTTCCCAAAGACTTAAGACAGAAGTTCCGACGCAGCAAGCTGCTAAGGTATTACCACTTAATCCGATTAAGAGTTGGATGAAGTATGCTGCAGTAGCCGCTATCCTAATTGGCGCAATTGCTGTATGGCAGGTTTCTTCTTCAGTTAATGTGAATCAGATGATGGTATCGACTATCGATAATGAAGTTAAGGCCATCGATCTAGCAGACGGAACTAAGGTATGGGTAAACGAAAAGAGTTCTTTTTCTTATCCTGACAAATTTATCAACGGACAAAGAGTCGTAAATCTTGAAGGACAAGCCTTCTTTGATGTTGCAGAAAATGCTAAAAAGCCTTTTATCATAAAAGGAGGAGAAGCAAATGTGAAGGTTCTTGGTACTTCTTTTTCTTTCGACACTGAAAATAGTGATGGATTGATGGAGGTAGAAGTAAAGGAAGGTGTAGTGAGCATAATACCTGATGGTAGCAGTGAATCACTGGAAGTGACGAGGAGTGAAAAGGGAATGTATGATGTTGAGAATAAGATGTTTTTACCGAAAGAGCAAATCGAAGCAGTAAACGTTGACTTCTTTGTATCTAACAAGTACAGGTTTGTTGATTCTAAGTATACCTTCGTCTTCAAAGTGCTAGAGAATGTATACGATGTTGAGTTTGAATTTGCTAATGAAGGGCTTTCTAATTGCACCTTTACGAGCCCAATTGAATTTGACAAGGATGATATTAAGAGCACCTTTGATGTGATCGAGGCTGTATACAAGAATAGAAATTTAGAAATTACGCAGACAGGTGAAAAGAAATACCTGATTAGTGCTGATTCTTGCGAATAAAAGAATTAAAAGAATTAATTTATAAGCTCTTGGTTTCCAAGAGCTTTTTTTTTGCCTTAACCCCAAGGTATCCAGGAGAAGTGATTTTGGCATGATTTTACGCTAAAATAGGTAGACAGCCTATGATTAAAAGAATACTACTCTTCCTTGTTTTCTTTATTCCGCTTATCGCCCAAGCGCAAGTAGATGTCATTGCCACTAAAGTTTCTTACACCTGCTTCAAAAAACCGCTTTCTCAAGTCCTGGTTGATCTAAGTACGATATCTGATGTCAATATTGCCTTTGACCCATCAGTAATCTCCTCAGATTATATCGTTTCCATTAATATTAAGGATGAATCCTTATCCGATGTGCTATTCGTGATCCTCGATGATACCAACCTAGAATATGAGCTCGTGGGTCGACAAGTGGTCATTTCAAGGAATGATGACAAGAGTGAAGATGGTAAATTTATCTTTTCCGGCTACATTCAAGATGCGGTGAGCAAGGAGCGCCTGGCCTATGCAAATGTTTATAGTAGCAAGTATAATATTGGTGTATCGACCAATGAATACGGATTGTTCAGCTTCACAGCTTCAGACTCCCTAGTCAGCCTTAGATTTACCTACTTGGGCTATGAAGCAAGTACAGCAATCTTGGATTCTAAGAAGAAGAATCATGCGATTAGTATGACACCGAATATCTTACTGAATGAAATAGTGATAGAGGATACCCGCTTGGTCAAGAAGGAGAACATCCAAGATGTGAATACCTTTCCACTCCATATTCTTAATAACATGACTGCTCTTGGAGGTGATCCCGATATCATTCGACTAGCAGGGATGCAGTCTGGGGTTTCCACTGGTGCAGATGGTCTGGGAGGTATCAATGTGAGAGGTGGATCGACTGATCAAAATCTAATCTTGCTTGATGGTGTGCCCGTCTACAATACAGGTCACACCCTAGGAATGTTCTCGATTTTCAATACATCAATGATCAAAAGCGCCAAATTGTACAAGGATGCCTTTCCTGCAAAATATGGTGGAAGATTGTCATCAGTCTTGGACATTAGAACAAAGGAAGGAAATATGGAAAAGTTTTCAGGTGACTTTTCTTTAGGGACGATTTCTGCTAAAGCAACCCTGGAAGGTCCTATTGTTAAGAACAAAAGTTCTTTCATCATCTCTGCTCGCAGGTCTTTGATCGATTCATGGTTGCGGTCTGGTTCAAGATCTTTTAAGAATCTTCAAGGCAACAATGGTGAGGTCAATTATACCTTTTTCGACCTGAATGGTAAACTGAAATTCAAGTTGGGTGAAAGTTCTACGCTGTACTTTAGTTACTACCAGGGAAGCGATGGATTTAGTGACGAAACAATACTTAGTAGCAGCAAGGATTCTCTAGAGGTCTTTGATAACATAGAGACTTCTTGGAGTTGGGGAAATAGGATTGTTTCTGCAAGACTAAGTTCAAAGGCATCCAAGAAACTATTTATGAATACCACAGCCTACTACTCGCAATTTTCCTTTGATGCTTTCAAAAACGAGCAGACCCAATGGGAGATTGAAAGAGAACCTGTTGATATTAAATACGATGCCAGTCTTTTTCAAAGCAAGATCACTGATCTCGGGTATAGATTGGACTTTAACTACAATGCTAACAACTCGAACCAGTTACAATTTGGAGGCGAAGTTGTCCGACACCAATTTGATCCTGGAATTGCGGTAGTTGATGACAGAGATTCCCTGATTGGTATTGGTGAAATACTAGATAGAGAGGATGTAAGAGACCAATTGCAACCTACCCAAGAAGTAGGCTATGAAACCAATGTGTATCTGGAAGATAAGATCAAGGCCAACGATAGGATTGATGTGACCCTAGGACTGAGATCTTCGTGGATAAGGTCAAGAAGCAAGAACTATTTCTCCTTACTGCCATCGGTGATTATCAATACCGAATTTACAGAGGACTACTTGATGAGAATAACTTATTCACGGTCTAATCAAT
>CAZMYK010000399.1:0-4569 GCA_964570435.1 uncultured Saprospiraceae bacterium
ACGATTGTTGGAATTACTAGGGGAACTACTAAGGAACATTTCGTCAGAGCTGCCTTAGAAAGTATTGCTTTTCAAGTTGCAGATGTCGTCACGGCTATGGAGGCAGATACTGGCGAAAAGCTGGCTAGTTTGAAGGTAGATGGTGGAGCCGTCGCTAATAACATTCTACTGCAAGGACAAGCGGACTTACTAGACTGTGAAGTGGTCCGACCTAAAATTTTGGAAACGACTGCCTTAGGAGCGGCATACTTAGCTGGACTTGCTGTTGGCTTTTGGAACAGCATTGAAGATATTCAGAAACAATGGCAGGTGGATCGCAAATTTTCACCTGAAATGGATATCGAAAAGAAGGAAAAAATGATCTCTCAATGGAAGCGAGCTGTGGAAAGAAGCCGCAATTGGGAAATTCCAGAATCTTAAAGACTTAAACTCATAATATGACTCCATTTGTAGCAGAAATACTTGGCACGGCTATGCTAATTCTCTTGGGAAATGGCGTGGTGGCTAATGCCCTCCTGGAAAAAACCAAGGGAGGAGATGCTGGGATCGTTGGAATTGCTATTGCCTGGGGGCTCGCTGTGTATACGGGAGTTCTTATTGCAGGCCCTTATTCCGGTGCCCACTTGAACCCTGCTGTAAGTGTAGGTCTGGCAATTGCAGGGAAATTTGATTGGGCCCAGGTTCCAGCCTATATTTTGGGCCAATGTATAGGAGCCGCAATTGGTAGTACTTTAGTGGTCGTTTCCTACTACGATCACTTTGTGGCAACAAAGAACCTCGATCACAAGCTATTCAGTTTTGCCAACATGCCTGCAATACCTAATGTCTTGCAAAATCTTGCAACGGAGTTAATTGGCACCTTTGTTCTGCTTGCTGCAGTTCTGTATATTGCTGCACCTGAATTAAAAATTGAGGGTCAAAGCGTAGCCTTTGGGCTAGGTTCCTTAGGGGCTCTTCCCGTTGCCTTAATTGTTATAGCCATTGGATTGTCGCTTGGTGGTCCGACTGGATACGCTATTAATCCAGCTAGAGATTTGATTCCGCGAATTATGCATAGTATCCTACCCATCGGAAAGAAAAGAGATGGCCTCTGGTCGTATGCATGGATTCCTGTCATAGGTCCTATACTAGGTGCCTCCTTGGCCGCTGGAATGTTCCTGCTCTTGCAATAATATTTCTATCTTCATGAGATGAAAAAAATTCTCATTCTTGTCCTTTCAGTTTTTCTATTCTCTTGCGAGAATTCCAGCTCTAGTAATCCTTCCACCATCAATGACTTTAAAGTTGATTTTGAAACGCTTACACTTGACAATGGTCTTGAAGTAATACTGCATGTTGACCGCTCGGATCCAGTAGTCGCTGTGGCTCTGACCGCACACGTCGGCTCTGCAAGGGAAAAAGTAGGTAGGACAGGATTTGCCCACCTTTTTGAACACCTTCTTTTTCTCGAATCTGAAAATCTAGGGAAGGGTGGACTTGATAAAATGAGTGCTAGAATCGGAGGATCTGGGGCAAATGGGTCCACGAGCAGAGATAGAACGAATTATTTTCAAACTGTTCCCAAGGATGCCCTAGAAAAGATGATCTGGGCCGAAGCAGATAAGCTTGGATTCTTTATTAATACCGTCACAGAAGCAGTTCTAGCTAAGGAAAAGCAGGTAGTGAAGAATGAGAAAAGGCAGGTCGTGGATAATCGACCCTATGGACATGTACCATATGTAATTGGAAAAAATCTCTATCCTACCGACCATCCTTACAATTGGCAAGTCATCGGCTCTCTCGAAGACTTACAAAATGCCACCCTAGAAGATGTAAAAGAGTTTTTCACGAGGTGGTACACACCTAATAATGTAACCTTGACCATTGCTGGTGACATTGATCTTGCGAAAACTAAGCAATGGGTCCACAAGTACTTTGATGAAATTACAAGGGGAGAGGAAGTAGCAGATGTAGAAAAACGGACAGCGGTACTTTCTGAAAACAAAAAACTGTACTATGAAGATAATTTTGCAAGACTCCCACAATTGACAATGACCTGGCCCTCAGTGTATCAATATCACCCTGATCAATATGCACTGGAGGTCCTCTGTGAATACCTTGGTAGTGGCAAGGATGCCCCATTAAACAAGGTTCTCACTGATGATAAGCAAGTGACTTCAGATATTGCGTTTTACAACTATAATGCTGAGATTTCTGGTGAAATCCATCTCCGGATTCGGGCCTACGAAGATAAGAATTTGGATGAAGTTCTGGATGGGGTGCTAGCTGCCTTTGAGAAGTTTGAAGAAGAAGGAATTTCAGAAGAGGACCTATCAAGAATTAAGGCTGGTCAGGAAACTAGCTTTTACAATGGCCTATCTAGTGTGCTAGGAAAGGGCTTTCAACTTGCACAATATCAAATTTTTACCGGTGAGCCCAGCTACATCAACGAGGATGTTCAAAAGATCCTCCAAGTGCAGGCAGAAGATGTTAAGAGGGTTTATGACAAGTACATCAAAGATAAGTACTATGTGGCCACGAGTTTTGTTCCTAAGGGTCATGCTGCAAAAGTCTTAGAAGGTTCTACCCTTGCTGAAGTTGTAGAGGAGAAGATCATCGCAGGAGCAGAAGAGGACTTTGACGCAAGTATTGCGGCTACTTATGAGAAAAGTGTGTCTTCATTTGATCGATCTGTAGAACCTCCATATGGCGAAAAGCCTATTGTTAAGATTCCTAGCATTTGGCAAGAGGATTTTAGCAATGGCTTATCTATTTACGGAGTGACCAACAAAGAGGTACCACTAATCCAATTTCTAATTACCGTAAAAAGTGGCTTACTGCTAGAAAATGAAAATGAAACTGGGATCGCAAATGTACTTAGCGAGATGTTACTGAGGGGCACTGCAAGCAAGACAACTGCCGAACTTGAGAAGGCAATAGAAAAATTGGGAGCAACGGTATCGGTTAGATCCGATAAGGAAAAAATAATTATAAGAGGTAGCACTTTGACAAGGAACTTCGAAAAGACCATGAAGCTTGTGGAAGAAGTCATACTTCAGCCTAGGTGGGATGAAGCTGAGCTTGCCCTGGTGAAGAAGGGAGTAATTAGTAGACTGCGGCAGCAGTCTGCGGTACCTAATAGGATTGCTGACAATGAATTCTCTCGACTTATTTATGGTCCAGGTAGCAAGTTGTCCAAGAACGTCCTTGGGACAGAAAAAACAGTCAAGGGTATAGAGATGGAGGATCTGAAAACCTACTATGATAGTTATATTGCCCCTAATTCAACAGCTATCCATGTGACAGGGGACGTTGATCTAAGGCTTGCAAAGTTATCCCTTGGAAGTCTTGCTGAAACTTGGGAACCGAAGGAAATTACCTTCCCAGCCATGAGTATTCCTGAGATGCCAGAAAGCTCAAAAGTATACTTCTACAATGTTCCAGATGCCAAGCAATCAGTGCTCAAATTCGGATATCCTGCTATGCAAGCTAAAGATGATGACTACTACCCGGCAACAGTCATGAATTATCGTCTTGGCGGTGGTAGTTTCGCCTCGCAACTTACTCAAGAACTCCGTGAATCCAAGGGTTACACCTATGGGATCAATTCCGGATTCAGCCCAAGACCCTACAAAGCACCTTTTACTATATCTAGTGGAGTGAGATCAAATGTTACCCTAGAATCAGCAGAATTGATCAAAGAGATTCTAAGCAATTATGGAGAAGACTATAGTACAGAAGACCTAGAAGTAACGCAAAGTGCTATGATCAAAGGTGCAGCCCGTGCCTTTGAAACGCCCTTTGCAAAGCTGAACATGTTGACCAATATTAGTCTCTTAGGGTATCCTGAAGATTATACCGAAATCCAGGGACAGATCGTGGAGAATATGACAGTCGAGGAGATTAAACGGCTAGCTAAGAAGTATGTTGATCCCGACAAGATGATCTACCTTGTAGTGGGAGATGCCAAAACGCAAATGGAGGGCCTAGAAAAGTTGGGGTTCGGAAAGCCAATTCTGCTGAACGAGCTTAAAAACTAGCAACCTTTTCAAAGATAGGATTTTAGCTTATAACACATGCTGGCTAACCTTGTTTTGAGGAATTATTGCTAAGCCAAGCAGTTAAATAGTAGGGATAAATTTCGTACCTTCATGCAAGCTCCAAATAAAAAACCTTGACCTAAAGTCAAATATTAGCTAGAATTAATATCTTGTGCCAATAGAACTACATTGTATGGAAAGAATACTAGGGACGTTTATGCTCACATTGAGCTTAATTCTTACATTAAGTGGGCAAACAGAAGTAAGTGGAATTGTGGTGGATAAGTTGACCAAGGAGCCGCTCATCGGGGCCAACGTTATTGTTTCAGGAACGACCTCTGGTACCGTGACAGATTGGGATGGGTCTTTTGTATTTAATACTGACTCTCCGCTACCTTTAACGATTGAATCCTCTTACATCGGATACGAATTGCAGACCCTGCAAATGGAAGCTAGTGGACAAAAGTTGACTTTTGAGTTAGGTGAGGCCAGCATAATAGTGGAAGGAATTGAGGTAAAAGGACAAAGGATATCTGACAAGCAGAAGGCG
>CAZMYK010000400.1:0-4565 GCA_964570435.1 uncultured Saprospiraceae bacterium
AGAGATGGAGCGCCAACAAGAAATGGGTCGACAACATGGAGGTAGTCGCTCTAGAAAGCGTCAAAAATCGGTCGCTGAACAAGTATTTAACAGCACTACTACAAGGCAGATAGGAAGGACAGTCGCACGTGAGTTGACACGAGGGCTCTTAGGGGTTTTAGGAGTACCCACTACCAAGAGGCGACGCAGGAGATCTACTAGGTCTTGGTTCTAGTATTAGGAGGCTCTGTTAAATGAGGCCTAATCGTGGGTTTAGTGTATTCAAGTTGCTCTCTTTAAGGGCTTCAAGGCCTTAATGAGAAAGTTTCTCCAGGTCTGCTGAATATCATTACCTAGATAAAATATGGACTGTTGCAGTCATTTGTCATTCTGTAGTCTCCCTGAACTTCGAGCTCAAAAATTGTGACAAAGAAAAAAAGTATCAAAATTTTATAGCACTTCCGGGAGTAGAACTCCCTGTTAACGATCTCAAATCAAAAACACATGTTGAATTTAAATACATAAACACTTAAAATTCAACAAAGAATCATTTGCATGTTAATCAGAAATCTAAATCATCTGGATTCTAAATCGTGATCTAAAAATTTCTATTTGGTAAGGTGCCTATTTACCTCCGGTTAATACTTGATAGTTCCTAGAAAATCTCTTCCATGGGACGGAAGTATGAAAGTCTTCTGCAAAGTACCGCATGATCATGGTAAAGGAAAGTACATCTCTGTAGCCTGCGATGGATTGAATAAGGGCCAAGTCTTCATCCAAGAAGACAACAGTAGGGTAGGAAAGCCGACCTCGCGTAATCTCAGCAGCTAGTTGGTGGTAACCTCGTTTTCCAGTACGGTTGAATTTGTAGACCTTGCCATTTAAGGAAATATCTTCCTTCTGCTCTGCGTCAAACTTGATCGCATAGTAGTTCTCATTCACATACTGCACGATCTTCGGATCTTTGAAGGTGGAAGCATCCATCTTCTTACACCAAGCACACCACTCTGTGTACACATCCACCACAAACTTCCGCTTTTCCAACTTAGAAGCCTCGACAGCTTCTTCCCAGGACATCCAATTGATCTCCTTCTGTGCACTTCCCGTAAAACAGATAGTAGTTATGAAAAAAATTCCTACTAATAATTTTTTCATGTTTTTATTTTATCAGTCCAAATACTGATTGGGATTTCATTTCATTATATAGACGCCTAAATAACAATATATTTCTTGTTTTTTATTCATGGAAAACTGTTTTAAATAAAAATTAACACTACTCTTTAGAGAAAATTTTTAGCTGGTCTTCCCCTATGTCGAGGCAAGATATCAGTCTTCCGTTCAAATTTGGTGCCTTGATCCCACTTTCTAACAATTTAGGGCTTGTAATGACGCAGGCCCTGTCCCATAGACCTTCGCGCTTGAATGACTTGATGGTTGCAGCACCTCCTTCAACAATTAGGCGGCCTACGTCTTTCTCCTTATAAAGCCTTTCCATTAAGGTCGTCAAGTCCATTGGCATCGTCCATTGTGTCTTAACATTTTTCAGGCCTGCTCTAGAATTTTCGTTAACAATGATTAATGGAAGATCATCACTTAAGAGTTGGCTTTTGCTCGGGATCTTGTTTTCCTTATCAAGTACAATTCTCAGAGGGTTGTCACCTGACCATAACCTATTGCTTAGACTTGGGTCATCCACAAGGGCCGTATTAGTACCAATTAAAATAGCGTGGTTTTCAGACCTAAGTTTGTGACTCCACTGCTTACTAAGTGGATTGCTAATCCAAACCTGCTTTCCCTTCTTACCCATGTAGAGGTCATTACTTTGGGCAAATTTTATGGTGATAAATGGTCTGTTATTCAATATATTAACCTTGAATGGTTCAATGACTTGTTTACATTCTTCTTTCAGAGCACTTATGTGGACATCTACACCATTGGACCGGAGGTGGGCAATACTAGAGCCTGCAATTTTAGGATTAGGATCTTCGCAACCTACCACAAGTCTGGGAATCTGATGCTTCAATATCCTTTCAGAACAGGGAGGTGTCTTACCATAGAAGTTGCAAGGTTCTAGGCTAACATACATGGTGGATTCCTTCATCAGTGGACGATCCTCCTCACTTACGCTAGCAATGGCATTGACTTCAGCATGGGGGCCACCGAAATACTCGTAGACCCCTTCTCCAATAATTCGGCCATCATGGACAAGGACGGCTCCTACATTGGGATTCAGACCAACCCTTCCAGCACTAGAAAGGGCTAGATCAATACAACGTTTGATGTAGATTTCGTCTGTCAAGACAACATTTTCTTGATTAATGCAACACTTCTTGTGATTTCTTCCATCGTATTAAAGTAGGAGAAGGAGAATCTCACTGCCCTTCTGTCCTCGGGAAATTCAATGGCCTCCAGGACGTGAGAAGCTTGCTCTACACCTGATGAACAAGCGCTGCCAGCAGATGCTGAAATGCCTGAAATATCTAAGTTGAAGGTGATTAGTTCAGTCTTTGGATTTTCTGGGAAGGAAACCGACAGTATGGTAGGTATAAAATGTTCTTCTACCCCTTCTTCTATAAAGCTAACACCTGGCAGGGCTTCTTTCAGTTCTATCTTGAAGGCCTTTTTGAGGTCAGTAATCCTTTCCATTTTTGAATGCTGATCCTTTGAGTAGATTTCAAGAGCCTTTGCCAAGCCTGCTACGCCATAAACGTTCTCAGTCCCGCTCCGCATTTCTCGTTCTTGCCCGCCGCCAGTGATAAATGAGCTCAAAGTATGCTCATTTCGAATGAACATAAAGCCCACTCCCTTAGGACCATGAAACTTGTGGGAAGTCCCACTAAGGAAGTCTACCTCCCATTCCTGCAGGTTCAATGGCATCTTTCCTATGGATTGTACAGCATCACAGTGAAAAAGGGCATTCACTTCCTTGCACAATTTTGCTATTTCTTGTACATCTTGGATCACACCTATCTCGTTGTTAACATGCATGATCGAAACCAAGGCACGTCCCTCGGTCTTCACTTCTAGGGCGTCCTTCAGCATGTCCATTTTTAGAAGACCATTGCCTTGTACCTCTATAGTGCTGACGTGGATCCCAGCTTGCTTAGTAAGGTCCTTGGCAGTATTAACGACACATGGGTGTTCGATCGCACTGACGATGATGTGGTCTACGTTCAAGTCTTGGACCGCCTTTCTGAGAATCATGTTATTGGACTCAGTGGCACTTCCTGTAAAGAATATTTCTCCAATGGACGCTGTCAGTGTTTTAGCCACTGTTTTTCTAGCATCTTCTATTGTTGTACGCGCCTTCCTACCTGCGTCATGGATGCTAGAAGGATTCCCATACACTTCCTTCATCAAAGAAGCCATGTGGTTGATCACTTCCGGGTGCATGGGTGTTGTGGCGGCATTATCTAGGTAGATCCTCATGACTTCAGGATTTCATCGACCTTCCCCTGCACAAGTGAAATATTCTGATTGGCTATCGCCTCATCTTTGGCTTCCGCATAGACTCTTATGATGGGTTCAGTGTTGGACTTCCTTAAGTGGACCCAGGCACTGTCAAAGTGAATCTTAAGACCATCTACCTTGTTAAGCTCGTGGTCTGAAAAGATTCCCTCTAAGTTAGCAAGTAAGGCTTCCACATTAATTTCAGGTGTGAGCTGAATCTTATTTTTGATGATGGTATAGGCAGGGTAGGACGCTTTAAGTTCGCTCATCTTACACTTTCTTTCTGCGAGAAGGTTAAGTACAAAGGCAATACCCACTAAGGCATCGCGTCCATAGTGGAGCTCAGGGTAGATGACGCCTCCATTTCCTTCTCCACCGATCACAGCCTTGGTGGCCTTCATCTTATTGACCACATTAACTTCTCCTACAGCAGCAGCTTCATAGCTTCCACCATGCTTGAGTGTAACATCTTTAAGAGCAGCAGTAGAGGAGAGGTTGGACACAGAGTTTCCCTTTTTCTTACCCAGGATGTAGTCAGCAACTGCGACCAAAGTATATTCTTCACCGAACATCGAGCCGTCTTCACTAACAAAGGCTAGTCGGTCCACATCTGGGTCTACACTAATTCCGAGGTCTGCTTTTTCCTTGATCACGACATCTGATAGGTCCTTCAGGTGGGCTGGAAGCGGTTCTGGGTTGTGCGCAAATTCCCCGGTAACATCATCGTTGATCAGGTGGTAGGTGCAGCCGAGTTCCTTCAATAGGGGAGGGAGGGCTATGGCACCTGTAGAATTGATGCAATCGACCACCACATGGAAGCCTAGCTTCTTAATTTCTTCTACGTTTACTAAGTCAAGGTCTAGGATCTGCTGCACATGTTTACCGATGTAGGACTTGTCGAACCTGTATTCACCTAGGTGGTCAACCTCTGCATAATCGATGTCTCCATCAGAAATGTACTTTAAGATTTCTTCGCCATCGGCAGCACTTATGAATTCTCCCGTGTGGTTAAGAAACTTCAGGGCATTCCACTGACGTGGATTGTGGCTCGCTGTCAGGATGATTCCAGCTGCTGCTTCTTCCTTTGGTACAGCGATTTCTACAGTAGGCGTGGTAGAAAGCCCTAGGTCTACCAC
>CAZMYK010000401.1:0-4554 GCA_964570435.1 uncultured Saprospiraceae bacterium
AATAGGCCTGATGGTCTGACCTTCGCAACCTTTGTCGATACCCAGGAAATAGAAGTGATTGATAATATAGATCCTGAAATAATCTCACCCTGCTTAGACTCTTTAATTTGTTCGTTTGTAGCAGGATGTGCTCCCCACCCAGTCAGCATTTCTGCGGATGCAGTAGATAATTGCACTGATGTTGACAGCCTTGATTGGAGTTTTGTAATCGACTACGCAGATTCGCGACCAGATTCTAATGGCATAGGAAATTCTTTTGTTGGAAGTCTCCCCATTGGAGACAATGTAGTAACCTGGGTCGTGGATGACGGCTGTGGAAATAGTGATGAATGTACTTTTATATTCACAATTGAGACTTGCTTGAGTCCTCAACCGGTCTGCCGTCTAGGACAAGAAATATTCATAAGCTCGATTGATACGAGTGATAATCAGGTCAATGATCCTGTTGATGTTGCTAGGATCAGTGCGGCTGTCGTTGATGGCGGAAGCACACATTCCTGTAACAAGGATGTAAGCGTGGCATTCTCCACAGACCCGACAGATACGGTTCGATACTTTGATTGCAATATGCTAGGAAGTCAGCCACTCATGCTATATGCTATCGATGAAGATGGCAAATTTGATTTTTGTAATTTTTCGGTCAATGTTAGGGACACTAGCAGTGCAATGATATGTGGTATGGGATTCGTTAGAGGTGTGGTTTTTGGAAACGAGCTAGACTTTGTGAAGGATGTGAAGGTTGTATTGCAAGGGAGCGAATTTGCTACAATGACTAATCTGCAAGGGGAGTTCAATTTTCCAGAAATGCAAAGTGGGGGAGCCTATAGTGTCGTACCATCTAAGGAAGATGAACCATCTAATGGAGTGACAACTATTGACCTGGTTATGATTCAAAGGCATATCCTAGGGATCCAAGAATTCGAATCTCCTTATAAGTTATTGGCTGCAGATGTAAATGGGTCTGGCAATGTCTCAGCAGCAGACCTGATCACTATGAGGAAGCTGCTGTTGGGACTCACAGAGGAATTTCCGATAGGAAAAACTTGGTCCTTCATTCCAGGTGACTATGTCTTTGTAGATCCTAGTAATCCATGGTCCAGCAATGTTCCAGAGCAATATGACATATACCACTTGAACGGAGAAATGGTGCTGGACTTTATTGGTGTGAAATACGGAGATGTAAATGAAAGTGCACAACTGCGGAATCGACAGCCTATTTCTTATCAAATTGATGAAAATAGGGTGCACTTCATTGCTGATGATGACCTTAGTTTTGCCGGCTTATTTTTAGACTTGCAGCTTGACCCTCAAGTGTTTGAACTCGAAAACATCGCTAATCACTCTGCTAAGCTTGTGAATAATCACTCACTCACGAAAGAAGGTAGACTTAGGATCTTACTTACAGGAGCCGAGAATGAAGATTTTGCAAAAGGAAGCAAATTATTTTCGATCGAGACAAGTAAGCCCATAAAGGCTGAGCTGGTATCCGAAATGATGGCTAAAGTTTTCAAATCAGAAGTAGCCTTAGAAGATGGTACTACAAGTGAGCTTGAGCTTCGATACAATCCTGGACAAATGCAAGTTGTCATGGGGCAGAATATACCTAATCCATGGTTGGATCATACAAGTTTTGAAGTTCATCTACCTAGGGCTGAAAGCGTGAACCTTAGGATATTGGATATCTCAGGAAGGGTGGTCCACCAACGTTCTGAATCTCTAAGTAAAGGTAGAAATGTAGTCAAGATAAATAAAGAGGATCTTTCGAATGGGCAAGGTGGATTGTTTATTTATGAAATACATTCATCCCTTGGAATAGTGTCTAAGAAGATGATGCTGATAGGGAATTAAGTTTGCTAAGAAAGAGCTCGTAACGATATAGATCGAAGTAGAAAAGATTGGGCTTTGGAGAATTAAGATTCTTTAGAATCCTGTCTTTTCTTCTTATTATTTGTTTGTGTAAGAAGCTGTTAAAACCAATTTTTTTTACTTTCTCGTGGAATTCGATCATTTTGGTGTTGTGAATATCGCCAGCATGATAGAGTTCCGCGAGATTTTCTGCTGCCAATACTGCCTTCTGTAAAAAGTCCTTTGTATACTCTACGCCCTTGTGTATCAGCGTATTGTCAATATGAAGTATACTCTCTCCATCATTTCTAAGATTTTCACCCATCAGGACGTCCTCGTAGCCATAGGTTGTGATGGATTCATCAAAGGGATACTTTAGCATCAAATCGCGAGTGGTGAGAAAGTTGTTCGTTTGAAATGAACGATAAGGGAATTTGAGTCTTTCCTTCAGACTTAGTGCCTCTCGCTTACGACCCCAGGCCCAGTGCAAGATTTTCTTTTCTGTCTTTGGAGGATGCTTGGAATAAGTCCTTCCTCCATATACCACCGAAGCCTTGCCAATTGCTTCTACATACTTATTTATGAACTTAGCTTGATTGATTTTGCTATCGCAGTCAAGAAATAATATGTTTTCATACCTAGCATTCCTAGCCAGCATATTTCTGATTTTCGATCTGCCTTTGTTTTCACTGAGTTCGATGTATGATACACCGAATTCCTTATCAAGCGCTCGATTTTCCTTTCTGAATTTCTCCTTCGAACAATCATCATAACACACGATCTCATATTCTATCGATGCTTTTTTGCACTGAGCACTTATCGCAAGTACAAGCTTAAGAACATCATAGTTATATATAGGAATCAGTACAGAAAGCATGCGACGAAGATATATTTTTATAATCTTTGTTGCCTATGGATAAAGAAATTTATATCGTAAGACATGGCAGAACAGACTACAATAGGCGAGGAGTATGGCAAGGGAGTGGAATTGATGCTCCCTTAGATGAAAAGGGTAGGGCACAGGCAGAAAAGTTCTACGAGTTTTATAAGAATAAAAACTTCGATCTAGTTATTTACTCTGGCTTACAACGTTCCAAGCAGACAGTACAGGCCTTCATAGACCGTGGTATAGAGCAGCACCTTTCAACAGATATCAATGAAATTTCGTGGGGGCTTTTCGAAGGAAAGCCGCATACCAAGGAAAGTCTAGGTCAATACAAATCGCTCGTTGATGCTTGGTCAAAGCATAACTACGATGCCTCATTGCAAGGTGGGGAAAGTGCCAATGAACTTTTTGCTCGAATGAAGCGGTTTCGTCAGAAATTGGAAGGGCTTCCCAGGAAAAAAGTGCTTATTTGCAGTCATGGAAGGGCAATTCGAGCGATGCTATCCGTTCTCAAAGGAGAGGAAGCATCTGAAATGGAAAAGTACAAGCATGCGAACACTGGCGTATTCATTGGAAAACAGATCGGAAATAGCTATGAATTCTCAGCCTATAACCTGACAGATCACCTAGCAACTGCTTAAAAATTCTGCCTCAAATCGATTCCTAGCGAGGACACCTATTTACTTAAGAAGGATCTGATTTTTCCGAAAAAAGTAGCTCTAGTTCTTATTTATAAATCAAACTTATGTTTGTAACTTGTCACTTGTGAAAGAAATACCAAGACATACGTAAAAAGGAAGTGAAGGGAAACCCTATATGACTTTTAAAATAATTAACTGCATAATTTTTTTGGCCACTATTTTTTCTGCTACCGCCCAGGTAAGTGAAAGGGGTAAGGCGGACTATTCGATGCAAATAGTCCTAGATGAAGTGGAAAAGGCAATTATCGGTAGCTCTGAGATTACTTGGAGAAACCCCTCTGAATCAGCGGTGGGCGAATTGCAATTTCATCTATACTACAATGCTTTTAAGAACACGGAGTCTACCTTTATGCAAGGCAGAGATGATTTTGGCTTCTTGATGAAATCGCTAAAGGATGGTTGTGGCTGGTCATACAGTGAAGTCCTAGAAATTCTTGATGAGGATGGAAATAATCTAATTTCAGAAGCATCTTACATTGCGCCAGATGATGGAAATAGTAAAGACCAAACTGTCCTGAAAGTACCGTTAAAAATAGCAGTTCAAGGAAAGACCAGTCAAAAGTATGTGATGAAATGGAGGGCCAAGATTCCAAAAGCCATGATCAGAACTGGATATAACCAGGACTACTACTTTTTTGCGCAGTGGTATCCTAAGCTAGGCGTCTATGAACCTGCAGGAATGCGATATCAAAAGAAAGGAGCTTGGAATTGTCACCAATATCATTCGAGTGGAGAATACTACGGAGAATTTGGTGACTATCAAGTAAGCTTGGACGTTCCTTCAGACTTCGTTGTTGGTGCAAGTGGAAGCTTGCTGGAGGAGAAAGTTATGGGAGAGCGAAAGGTATGGACCTTTGCTGTAGATAACGTGATCGATTTTTCTTGGACTTGCTCGCCACATTTCGAACACATGAAGGATTCATGGGAAGAAGTAGATCTTAACCTCTACACTTACCCTGCACATGCTCACTTTGCGGAAAGGTACTTTACTACTGCTAAGCAGTCGCTTGAATATATGAAGGAGCATGTCGGTGTCTATCCTTATGCAACACTAAGTATTATCGATCCTCCCTTGCACGGCTTATTTACCGGTGGCATGGAGTATCCGACCTTTATTTCTTC
>CAZMYK010000402.1:0-4522 GCA_964570435.1 uncultured Saprospiraceae bacterium
CTTCCTCATCGATTTCACCTATGGGAAGGTAGGTGCAGAAGGTTTTAGTGTTAAGGGAAATGGCAATGAATATGGGGTCTTTTCTTATGCTGATCTACCGATCTTCATCCCAGCTAGTGACGATTGTGATATCTACTATGAATTTGTGGTGGTCGATAATGAGCTTGGATGTATTTCTGCTGTGGAATTTGGTCAATTCTGCTGCAACGACCTATGTTCCTTCGCTGCCGTAGATCAAAGATTAAGCTGTGAAGACGGAGTTCTTACCGAAGTGGCGTTTTTCCTAGAGGAAGAAACTGATCCTTTAATAGTTTATGAAGTCTTCATTGACGGAGAATTCATTGGGTCGACGCAGGAAAGCAACGTCTTTTTAGAATT
This sequence comes from uncultured Saprospiraceae bacterium, assembly GCA_964570435.1. Lineage (GTDB taxonomy): Bacteria > Bacteroidota > Bacteroidia > Chitinophagales > Saprospiraceae > Portibacter. The sequence goes on from CAZMYK010000402.1 coordinate 379, forward strand.
CGCGACAGAAATTCCAGTTGGCAACAAGGAAGCTGTCAGTCTTACGATCTGTAACTCGATTTGCTGTATTGACTACAAGCTTGACGTTTCAGAATGCCAAGATCAATCACCAGAATGTTCGCTAGGTGAACTGCTAGTCGATGATGTACAGTGTTCCGATGGGAGCCTACAATTTTCCTTGGACTTTACACACGAAGGCACTGGCAGCGAGCGCTTTGAAGTATTTTCGCTATTTGGTCTTGTGGGCTCTTATTCCTATGATGACTTACCTGTGAAGATAGAAAATTTCCCTAATTCAAACTTTGGGATCAATCTGATCTTCGTCTGTGACCAAGGTTCTTTTTGTTGTCAACTATCAGCCTTCACTGCCCCTTCATGCCAAGGCGTAATTGATGACAATGAAGTGGAAAATGTACTTTCATCTGCCTCTGATATCGGGCACACTTACATTATTCAGAACCCCGCTAGCAATTCACTGGAACTGCTTTCACCGATCAGTAAGAATTCCTATCTGATCTATGATAGCGCTGGTAAGCAAGTAGTAAAACACAGTGTGAATGAAACAAGAAGTTCTGTTGATGTTAGTAATTTGAAAGATGGCCTTTACTATGTGAGAATCCAAAATCAGCTTGGATTGAAATTAGAAAAATTAATCATATCAAAATAATTGATGAAACTTTAAGAAAATCATACATTTACCTCCGTATTTTTGTAAAAACTTCAAGTACGCAAAATAAATATGGAGAATATCTTATCGAGGAGAGTTAAAGAAATGAAAGAGTCTGCCACCATCAAGATGGCGCAGATGGCAAGAGAACTAAGGTCGCAGGGCAAGGACGTGATTAGTCTCAGCTTGGGAGAACCCGACTTCGATACTCCAGAACACATCAAAGAAGCAGCTAAGGCTGCCCTAGATAGTGGTTTCACAAAGTATACTCCAGTGCCGGGTCTACCTGATCTTCGAGAAGCCATTGTTCAGAAATTCAAGAAAGACAATGGACTTGAATTCAAGACGAGCCAGATTGTAGTTTCCAATGGTGCCAAGCAATGCATTTACAATTTGTGCATGGCCTTACTTGATCCAGGAGATGAGGTCATCATATTCACTCCATATTGGGTTTCTTATGCTGACATCGTAAAACTTGCTGGCGGTGTTCCCATTTTACTTAATAGTACTATTGATGATGACTTCAAAGTCAAACCTGCAGCTGTGAAAGCGGCACTTAATGATAAGACCAAGGCAGTATTATTCTCATCTCCATGTAATCCTACGGGTTCAGTTTATACTGCGGATGAATTGAGTGCCATTGCTGATGTGATAGGCGAAAGAGACGACGTTGTGATTTTCTCAGATGAGATCTACGAACATATCAACTTCGGTGGTAAGCACGTCAGTATTGGAGCATTCGAGGCAGTCAAAGATCAAACAGTTACAATTAATGGATTTTCTAAGGGTTATTCCATGACAGGATGGAGGCTAGGCTATCTAGGAGCACCGCAATGGATTGCTTCTGCTTGTGCTAAAATTCAAGGTCAGGTGACTTCTGGAGCAAATGCCTTTGGTCAGAAAGCTGCCATAACCGCTTTAAATGGTGATCAGAAGCCCTCTGCAGACATGAAAAATGCCTTCGAGAAGAGAAAGCACTTGGTGAGAGGCTTACTTGCTGAAATCCCAGGAATCAAGATCAATGATCCACAAGGTGCATTCTACCTATTCCCAGATGTCAGTGCCTACTTCGGAAAATCGTACGGTAAATACGTTATTCAAAATTCCGCAGACTTTGCTGAATATATACTAGAAGAAGCCCTAGTAGGGACAGTCGGTGGTGGAGCTTTTGGAGCAGATGAGTGTATTCGGATTTCTTATGCCGCCTCTGAAGATGAATTAAAAGAATGCATGAGGAGGATGAAAGTGGCTCTAGCTCAATTGGTCTAGCTAGATTCACGAGCCCCTGGCAAAGCAGATTACTTGGATTTCTTTCTGATGATCTTAGCAAAGTCACCCTTGTGCTGGAAGTAGTTCCTTTCGCGGTAATCTTGCCTAAGGTCCTCTTGTTCTTCACTAAGCACTCCACTAGCATACTTACCGTTCTTCATCCTCTGCCTAAGTGCCTCGTAGGCACTTACAGCGCAGGCAACAGAGATATTCAGGCTTTGCACCATACCAAACTGAGGTATGATAAAATTACCATCGAGATGACTCACTGCTTCCTCAGTCAATCCCTCATGTTCATTACCCAGGACTATTGCAGTTGGCTCTGTGAAATCAATATCATATAAGGAAACAGAATTCTTGGCGAGGTGAGTGCCCATGATGTTATTATACTTCTTGCGCAATTCTGCAAAGCATGTATCACAATCATCATAGACATAAACATCCACCCACTTTCTTGCCCCTGATGATGCATTTATTCCCAATTCGATCCTTTCCCAGACGCGTGCATCAGTAACGATCATGTAGATGACTGGTATGCCCACAGCGTCGCAAGTCCGCATCACCGCACCAATGTTGTGGGGATCATGCACATTTTCCAAAACCACGCATAAATCTACTTGTCGATTAGCGGAAAGATCTCTAATCTTTTCTTCACGCTCGGCTGTCAGATGGATGGGAACCTTAGTCAATCTTTACAAACTTGTCATTGACATATTGGACCAGGTCCAAGTGCTTGTTTTCGAGGTACTTTATGTTTTCAAATTTCTCATCGCTTACCTCATAGACACTTTGAATGTCATATGCAGTCTGAAGATATCTTTCTCGATCTTGCTCAAGGTTGAGTTGGAAATTAATTCCATACTTGATTAAATTAGAGCCAATAAAGTTCATCATATCATAACCTTCAAAAGCGTCTGAAGTGGCCAGAGCTCCATAGGTGTCATAAAACTTCCTCATAAAAGACTTCACCTTTTCGTCTTCCCAATCCACAAACTCAGACAGACATATTCTCAGATTTAGATTGTTGTAGAAGTCAAAGTCAATCTTATCTGAATCAAAAAGAATCGGCATGCCATATACATGCACATCTGACCTACCTCGTTCGATATTTAGCCTTCTCAGTACTGAATAAATAAAGTCTTCGTCATTGTAGTTCCAATTGGGTAGGATGATCGCCTTCTTACCTCCCCCAGAAAACAAGTCGCCAAATGCATATTCGGCATAACTCAATGAGTCATCGTTGATGAGATACTCTCTTAATTCATTACCATTATTGAAGTCGTTGATCGCAGAATAGGTTCTTTGAAAATAACGAAAGCGATTCTTGTCTGCCTTGATATCCCTACCTATCAATATGATTTCTTCTGAGCGGAAATTTTGGTTGACATGGTCGATTAGCTTAAAGTAGTGGGAAGAAAGTGATGGTCGGAGTTGAATGTAAAAAGGATTATCGTCTGTGATTTTCGTACTTGATAACCAAGGTGAAACTACGGCTGTCTTTCTTTCTTTTCCGAAATCTGCGGTCTTAGTCAAGCCATCTCTATCATATGGGCCAACAATGACATCTGCATTATTCAAGCTACCATCACTTAGGCGTTGGTCGACAACTTCCGTTGACCGTTCAGTATCGTAGATTCTTACATCGAAGTTATAGCCCTTTGATTCGAGCTCTTCTAGGGCCAATTTAACACCCGCATAGTAATTTACAAATTTTTCATCGCTAGCATCAGTAGGATCGTAATTGGAGTCTTTAGCATTAAAGGGAACCAGCATAGCAATCCTATACAAGTCCTTCTTATATGGACTGAAATCTTCTTCAGGTTCCTCCTCTACGGGATTCTTAGTAATCGGAACGATTTCTGTCTCTGGTATTTCAGCTAAATCAAGGGTGTCTAAATTCTCTTCAACCTGGTCTGTGACGACCTTGTCTCGGTCATTATCTCTAGCCTTATTAAATAGCCCGCAGCTAGAAAGGGAAAGAACGAGAACTACAAGGAGAACTAATTTACTCCCATTCAATCGTAGCTGGTGGTTTCGTACTGATGTCATATACTACTCTATTAATTCCTTTTACTTTGTTAATGATTTCGCTAGAAATTCTTGCTAGCAGCTCATGCGGTAGCTTGCTCCATTCGGCTGTCATTCCATCTACAGAATTAACACTACGTAAGGCTATGGTGTATTCATAAGTTCTTTCGTCACCCATTA
>CAZMYK010000403.1:0-4497 GCA_964570435.1 uncultured Saprospiraceae bacterium
GCCCGAAACAAAATTCAACTGAAAGTATCAATATTATTATCACCCTAGTCTTCATTCTTCCATCTTAGCATGTTAACATTTTTTGCGATCTCTCTTCCCTTGCGCAATCCCACTTCATTGTCATATGGAATATGTATTCCGCCATAGAATCTACTATTTGCGGTTTCCTCAGCTGCCTCCCAAAAGGAATCAAACTTCCTTGCACGAAAATCAACCTCTCTCACATGGTCTCTTTCTCGACCTACATGTGAATCATCCACAAAGGTAAAGTCATTTCCGTAGAGATCTATCAGGATCGCAGCACTTGTACCAGCATTAATCGCGTGACCAGATGGAAAAGATGGAAAAGGGGGATCTGGCCAAAATGACTCCCACGACTCATCGATATTTTGCGGTATGTAGGTATTCGCACGTTCAGTAAAATGGTAGTACTTCCATTCCCAACACTTGATAAAGGCATCCGCAACGGCAATGCCTACTTTAGCATAGGTCTCCACAGTCTTTCCCAGGCTCGGCTTGAAACCTTCTACGGCCTTCATAGCGATGTAGAAGCTATGCCCAGGTGGTGTAAATGTGTCATCAGGGTCATCACCCCACCACAAGGCAGCCTCTTTCTCCTCTTGTGAAAGGCTTAGATCTTTCTGATACACTTCCAAGAACTGCCTATAGTATACGGATGTTGTATCTCTGCTGTAGGAAATGTAATCTGGCGTATTGATTTGTCGATTTGCTATCACAAAGGTCTTATTTCTTCCCCAATGTGGGTGCAAGGGATGGTGACTGAAACTTTGAGCAAAGAGTGGTGGTTTCCAAGAACCCGGACCTTCTGGGTGAACCCACTCCTTATCAAAATTTCTTAGATAGGCCCTGTGTCCTCCATCTGATTTGGATCTCTCAAAGATCTTACGAGCAACTTTCTGACCCCATTCGATGGATATACGAGCCCCTTCCCTATGTGTACTGCGAAGAAGATCTTTCTTAATCTTCTGTTCAAGGGAGTCAATCTTTTCCTTGTTTTCTTCAACAGTCTGATTGTAAATAAGTCGGAGGATCTCAGCTTGTGCAGCATTCAAAGAAAGAAGCGGATCGCCTTCCATTTCTGCATCTAGGCTTTCAAAATCTGCTAGCTGGGGTAAGACAGAATCATAGTCCTCAAGATATGGAACTACTGACTCGTACATTGCTAAACCAATGTATCCAAGAGCACGTGATGCATAAGTGGGTGAATTCGCTCCGGTGTTCTTACTTAGGTAGAGTGTCATTTCTACCCATTCGTTCACATACTCATAATCTGCTCTTTCGGCCTTGTGATCCGATTCGGAGCAAGCTGCCAATAGGAAAATTAAGATTCCGACCTTACTTACTATACTTCTTCGCAACAAGTGATTTTCCATTGATTCCAAATAATAAAAAGCCGTCCATATTTATGAGTGAACGAACATCTCCTCTTATATCAAGTCCCGACTTGCTTTGTGCTATATATTCAAATACTCCACTTCCATTTCCTACATACAACTGACCGTAGTTGGCATCCATTTTTCCAACTTGGAGTTTCATCTTATCATTATTTCCAGCCAAAAGCAAGTCCATTAGACCATCCCCGTCAAAGTCATCCACAACGATTTCATATATTGGAGCATACTGTGCCTCCGTGGGAAATGGGGTCCAAAGATAGGTGCCATCTTCTTGAGAAAGAAGGGCTCCAGACTTTGCTTCTTCGATTTCCAAGGTTAACATATTGCTTTGGTCCAAGGGTTTCAAGATAGAAGCAGCAGTGGCCAGGGCATAAGACTGGTAGTCAGGATAGATGGACTTAAACATCACCAACTGACTCTGCAATTCATCACGAGTAATTAGTGGATGCAAAATGCCATCTACATAATAAGTCAACAAGGGGTCCATCGAACCATTCCCATCAAAATCCGCGGCATGCAAGGTCAGTGGCGTTTCTTCACTGATCCCTAGTTGGTTATTCCTTCCTATATTTCCTAATAGAATATCTTCTTTGCCATCCTTGTTTATGTCTTCGGCTACCATCTTGTTCCAATGGCCCTTCATTCCTAAAGAAGACCATCTTTCATCTCTCGTGAAGGTGGCGATATCACCAAAAAGACGGCTCACAAATAGGTTTCCATCCACTGTAGCAGCATCTGATACACGATTAATCTCTTCTTCCAGCTTTGTCTCCTGAAAGGCCCCATTACCCTTATTAACCAAGACAATTGATGCTTCAGAAGCAGGAAAGGCCCCCGGTGTAAAACCATAACCTACGAATAAGTCTATGAACTGATCGTCGTCGTAGTAGAAAGGCTGTATGGTGGAGGTGGATTTGAAAGCTTCTAAACCCGACTCACTTACATCTTGAAATTTCCCCTTACCATCATTGACCAATAGTTGATCAAGCATACGCTCATCATCTGAAGTTAAATCATGGTAGCCTCCTCTCCCTATATATAGGTCCAGGTCTCCATCTTCTTCGACGTCAAAGGCCGCAAATGCAGTTATATATTCGCTATTTGCAAATTCATGGGTCTTCTCGTACCTTCCTGATTCTGTTGCAAGGTAGACACCGTCAAGGAGTAAGTCTTCTAACCCGTCTCCATTGAGATCAGCCTTTTCTATGACAGGTCCATTGTTAGATAATTCATTGAGTAACAAAGCTTGTCGATCGAAATCTCTTCCTTGAAGGCTTGGATGTTTATATGAAATTGGGGATTCTCTAGGAGTAAATACAGGGATTTCTTTCTCCAAATCCTCGTTTTCAATATCAATACCATCCTTGTGATCCAAGGTGATCATTTGTCTACTTTCTAGATCATAAAGCGTCTGGCTTCGCCCGTCCGGCCAAGAAATGTTCAAAGAATCTATGTCACCTTCCCCACCAAGTCCAAAGTGCAGCACATAGGAAACGGATGAAAGATAGCCTCTAGCAGGGAACTGTTCTCTTGTTATTACTTTTTCTTGGCTGTACACAGAAATTCTACTGCCGATACCATTGACATTTTTCGCGGGCCCTTTTAATTTAACTTGTAGGTACTTTCCTGTTGTTGTATTTTCATAGACAAAGGCAGTCTTATTAACGTTGTTAATTACTAGATCGAGGTCGCCATCTTGATCTAGGTCGGCATATGCAGCCCCGTTGCTATTGGCCGCTTCTTCAAGTCCCCAATCTGAGGTCACGTCTATAAACTCATGTCCCAGGCCACCTTTAAAAATATGATTTTGCACATCTGAGGCTGGCATATTTTCTACAATCTCTAGAACGTCCTCCCTTGCCAGTCGCCCTTTTTTAGCAACAAAGTCATCCATATAGTTAATAAAGTCAAGATTAGTATAGTCCTTGTTGTAGCCATTGCTTACCAATAAATCTACGGAAGCATCAAGGTCGAAATCAGCAAACAGAGCAGACCAGCTCCAATCCGTATTTGACACACCAGAGATCTGGCCCACCTCGCTGAATTGACCATTCCCATTATTTACCTGTAGCATGTTTCTCATATTTTGATGGTAGAAGCCACTTCTAAGATTCTGGTCATATTTTTGGTAATTATCTGGAGCCAAGAGGAGCTTTTGACGTTCATTGTCTGCAGGTAGCATATCCAAGGTAAAAATATCCATTAAGCCATCGGAATTAACATCTGCTATATCGTTGCCCATTGAGAACTGCGAAGTGTGTCCTATTGCATCTTCCAAGTCGTTTCTAAAGCTGCCATCTTTCATATTAATGTATAGATAGTCCGGAACATTATAGTCATTAGAAACATAGAAATCAGGCCATCCGTCATTATTGAAATCGCTAATTCCTAAGCCTAGTCCATAGCTGAGCTCCGAGCCATTAATATTACCTTCCTTGGTAACATCTCTGAAGCCTCTTCTCGTATTCTGAAAAAGGCGGAGGCCCTTGAAAAGATCATCCGTTTGAGACAGGGCTTCCGTTTTTGCAACGCTAAGCAAGGGAAGGTTTTTGGGATTGTGGTTTAGCAGGAGCATGTCTAAGTCACCGTCTCGATCATAATCGAAAAAGTAAGATTGGTTGCTAAAGGCCGGAGAATCCAAACCATAGCGAGCTGCTTCATCTCTAAACTGTGGAATGCCTTGAGCATTATTACCAAGATTCACAAAAAGTTGATTGTGCCGTTTCGCGAGTGGAAGAGCACCTGAATAGCAAAGGTAGAAATCCATTTTGCCATCATTGTTAATATCAATGGCATTAACGCCAGTCTTCCAAGGACCAGCTCTTCCACCAGACTTGGATTCAGCCGTTACATCTTTGAAGGACAAAGCGCCTTGGTTCAGGTACATCTTATTCTCTGACATGTTAGCTGTAAGGTATATATCTTCTAGACCATCTCCATTGAAGTCAGCTACTGCAACACCACCGCCGTTGTAGAAGTATTCGTACATCAAGATGTTCGTATTTAGACCTTCGTCTAGATTGTTCGAGAAATGCACATTGGACTCATTGGGAGACTTCAATGAGAAAAGTTTTCCTCCCAC
>CAZMYK010000404.1:0-4492 GCA_964570435.1 uncultured Saprospiraceae bacterium
GGACCGTTCCAACGTCTGAAAAACCGCAGGGTCTACCAACTGTACCTGTTGAATTGACGAGATTCATTGGTGAAGCTGAGGACTTGTACAACTTCCTTGAGTGGGAAACTGCTGGAGAGGTTGACAACGAACTCTTCGAAGTACAACGGATGTTAGTAGGAGGCAGTGAATTCCAAGTGATCGGAATTGTAGAAGGTAATGGAACGACATCCGAAGTCCAGAACTACGAATTCAAGGACAGGGATGTAAGGGATAATGAAACCTACCTATACAGACTTAGGCAAGTTGATTTCGGTGGCCAATTCGAATACAGCAGGACAATTTCAGTGGAAAGAAGAGGAGACAAAGTAGATATATCTGTCTACCCGAATCCAAGTGTCGAGTACGTTGTTGTTGACCTAGGAAAAGAAATCGAAGGAAAAGTGAATGTGAGGGTTCTAAACACAGAGGGAGCATTTGTAAAATTATATAACGCGAATGATACCGATCAAATTAGAATTGACGTAAGTGATCTTCCAGGAGGTAACTACTTCTTGAATATCACAGGCAGAAACCTGAATGTGAGCAAGACTTTCATAAAGATTAGATAAAAAAATAATTTATCAGTTCTCCAATAAAAGTGCCTGGGGCTTGATTGCCCTAGGTGCTTTTTTTGTTTTTATAGGGAGATCAAGCTCTTTCGTATTCAATCGTAATCCTCGCTTATTCACAATTTGATTTGACAATTCCTACGTCAAATACGCAAGAAGGGAAAAAATTTGAACTTACTAGACTAGAAATTTGCTTCTTAATCTCTTACTTGAGTTTAGCATGATCCTTTGAAAAGACGATACGATGCCCTAAGAAATCTAGGATGCAATTTTCACTCTCGATTGTCTCATTGCAATTACTGGACTTATAGTTTATTAAAGTCCTTCAGAAAGGCATTCAATAATTTGAAATCAAGAATTCCCTTGTTCACCTTTAGAAATTCTGTGATCCCCAAGGCCTTATTGAGCCTTGTATTAGAGGTCTTGGGTTTTCCAATCAAGAACAACAGACTTCGCTGCTTACCAGGTGTTAGAGCGTGAAAATACTTGTCTGCTTCATCGTCGATTTTTAGAAGTTCAGCCATTTCTTGTGGCATCGGAAGACCATACTTAGAGTCATCTATCTTTAGGGTGTATTTTAATTTGTCTCCAAGATTAAGGCCTAGTTTCTTTCTATTCTCCTTATTCATATTAATGAAAAAGCCGCCACTACCATCATGCATCAAAGCGCAATGAATACTTAGGCTTTCATTGATGGTGCAAATGACCCTCCTTTCGGAATCTGTGTTGAATGGCTCAGCAACCTCAGCTGGGACCTTGAAGTGGTGTCCCCAAAGATCAGTGTTGAAATTTTCGAGTATGCTTTCTTCTGCTCGCATAAATAAAAATAAGAAAAGCCCGCCAAAAAGGCGGGCTACTTATGTCCAAACAATAATAAAGTTTACTGGGGCTTGTGCGATTCAATTAATATAACGTGAATAATAGATAAAGGAATAAAATCAGATGGATTTAGAATGACATTGGCCATAAAAGCCATCTAAATCGTCATCTTTTCCTAAAAATTACTTGAATTAGCTCTGCTAGTCCTTCATAATTTTTACTTCTACGCTGACGATTCTTATGGCTTCTGATAAAATTCCTTATCCTTTATTCACGTTAATATAGAAACTCTAGGGCCACTCGATCATAGAAGCCAAACTCACCGTCTTCGTTAGATCCAAAGCAAGCTAGCATCACAGAACCGGAATCGAAACCAGTAGGAGTTCCAGGAATATGGACAGCACCATCTGGACCTGCCGACTCACCTGACTGTCCGCAGGATTGTCTGCTGAACCAGTCGGTGTGACGCAGACCTACGCCATGACCCATTTCATGCGTGATAACATGTTCGACCGTATTGGTATTGTAGTTGTCCATGCCTGAGAAAATCTGGATCCACTTGTAAGGATTTCCACCTGAAGGGAAGCCTGCAACGCCACCGACCTGACCATTAGGCACCCTATAGACAACCATCTCATAAGGTTGGTAGTTGGTCGTGAAAGTCAAAGAGAAATTCAAACCAGTATTCAGCGCATTGTAGTTATTAACGGACCACTGAAGAGCTGTCCTCATCTTACTACTTAGGCCGTAACCGCCACCACCCGTGTAACCACAAACCGTAATGGTCTGGTTGTTACTCACGAGGTTGTTGGTCCTGTACTGTCTTTCACTGACTTCCTCGTTAAGGGGTACAAAGTTGTCGATCATTTCTTCGAGTTGCGACGGAGTGAAAACAATGTCGTTTTCTACCTTGTAAACCTCTTCCTTCGTCCCGTCAGGGTAGGTGATTTCGTCAACAACAATATCTTCAGTGTTGAAGTAGATACTTTGTACTTGATCGATAACTTCTTCAGTAATCTTAAGACCTTCCGGCTCACCAACTTGGTCCTTAGAGCATGATGCAAACACAATTGTGATAACTGCCAACGCAAGCGTTGACTTAAACAAATAAGAAAATTGCATAATTAGTAGTTTTAAAAAGTTTAAAAAAATAGGATCTCAATGCGACACCTGGGGATTGGCGTCTTCTTAAACTTTTAGGCACTAATAAGGGTGTTCTTATTGTTTAGACATTGGTAAATTAGCAAATACTATTTGAATATACGATGAGTAAATTTGTCTTTTTGTCAAATTTTAACAATTTTGTTACAGCTAACGTCATCTTTGAGAAATACAGGGCTATTTTTATATGGTAAAAAAGAAAAATAGTCTTCCTTGGGTTTCTTGTGCAACCTGCTTAGAAAAAACTCGTCTTTAAAACAAAAACAAAATCCAAATGAAAAGTTCTAGATTAATTTTTGCAGCCCTTACATTATTAGTTTTAGCAAGTTTCAATGTTACCGCTCAGAAACTCGTCGGCAGTGGTCCTGTTGTTTCCGAAACAGTTGAAATGCGAGATATTACTAATATTGGACTAGGAATCTCTGCTAACGTATACCTTACTCAAGGTTCTTCCCAATCCATAACGCTCAAGGGACAAAAGAACATTATTGATGCCCTTGAAAAAAGTGCAGATGGAGATTCTTGGGAGATCGAGTTTCCAGATGGGACGAGAGTGAACATGTCTAAGAAGTTGGAGATTCACATAACCTTAAAAACGATCGAATCTATTAATATTGGAGGTTCAGGATCTGTATATGGAGAGGAGAAGTTTACCAACTTGGATGATGTAAAGATGAATATTGGAGGTTCAGGGAGCATTACCTTGGACTTGGAAGCAGAAGATGTTAAGTGCAATATTGGAGGATCTGGGAGCATCAAACTGGCTGGAGCTGCAGATTCTTTCAAGGCCAATATTGGAGGTTCAGGTTCTATCAAAGCAATAGAACTTCAAGTTAGAGATGCAAAGGTGAATGCTGCAGGTTCGGGTTCCGTAATGATCGATGTAACAGATAACCTAGCTGCCACTATCGTGGGAAGTGGTGGCATCAAGTACAAAGGAAATCCAAAGGTCAATAGTAGCATAATGGGCTCGGGAAGAATACGCGCCTACTAAGAAATAGTAATATTTAAAGGATGACCCTGGACATTGATCAATGTCCGGGGTTTTTTTATGTGCGTTTCTTATGACCGATATTTGAAACCTAGTTGACATATGTATACTTTTAGTAATGAGTAAAGGAGTCAAGCTGACGCTTACTGTTAAAATAGTCCTCCATTAGGATTATTAGTCTTAAATTTGCCGTCTCTAACATTGCAAAATTACATATATGAAAAAGATTTGTGGCCTCTTGGCATTCCTACTTGTTTGCACTTTCGTCTTTGCGGAAGATCACAATAATGGAAAGAAAAATAACAGTCCTAATTTAGAATCTAAAGTTGACCTTGGAAGTGAAGTAGCGAAGAGCTATGCACCTGGCGATACCCTTGTACTGACAATGGACAGTACTTATGGTGACGCGGGTGGGACGGTTGAGCTTGACCTAAGAGTAACTGGTTTCGACCAGCTCGGGATTTTTGAAGGTACTATTCAATGGGATGCTAGTGGACTAGAATTTGTAGAAGTTAAGAACTTCGGTGTTGCCAAATTACTAGCGGAAAACTTTGGGAGACCCATTGGTGTGGATAATCAGTTGACTTTTAGCTGGGCTGAACCAGCCACAAGTGGGCAGTCTGCCGCAGACTCCAGTGTCCTTTTCACCCTTGTTTTTAATGTGCTTGGTGAAGCAGGAAGCATTCAGAAAGTAGAATTTGTGGATGAACCACTAGACGTGTCAGCTACTGATAACCTCCTAGAGTCTATTGTCGTCGTAGAAAATGATGGACAAGTTGAAATCCTTGCGCCCCTTGCTGTTATGGCAGATGTCGTGGATGTTGCTTGTAAATTTGGTAATGGAGGATCAATCACCCTTCAGGTGACTGGCGCTTCGGGTTCTTATGACTATAATTGGAACAATGGAGCAACAACGGCGACGATCGAAAAC
>CAZMYK010000405.1:0-4492 GCA_964570435.1 uncultured Saprospiraceae bacterium
TAAGGTACGTCGGTTTTCAAGACCGGTGCATTAAACCAGCTCTGCCACTCCTCCGTATACAATAAAGTCCTGAACTTTCTCAGAACGGGACACAAAAGTACATTTCATTTTCGAAATCAAAAATATTTCCTTGACTTTTTTCTATGCAAAAAGTAAAAAGGCATCCGATCTTTTTCGGACGCCTTTTTTTTCATGTTTCAGCGGTTAAGCAACCACTTGAAAACATTAACTAAACCTAATTACTAATTACTACTTACGTTTTATATATCTTAAGCTAATGCTGCCATATCTCTAATAAGAATGCTCTTCCGTTTGAAATATATTAGATTAGATTTCTTCAAATCATTTAACACAGATGTGACTGTTTGTCTACTTGTACCTGTGAAGTTTGCAATATCTTGCTGAGTAAGACTGTGCTTTAAAAGCATCTCGAAACCTACCTTTCTTCCTTGATTCTTTGCATTGTCCTTAAGGAAGTCAATTATTCTCGCCCTTGCATCCTTGATGATTAGGGATTCAAGTCTTCGCTCTGTATTCTTCAATTTTCTTCCCAACATCGAAATCAGCTTCATGCTCAATTGTGAATTTGATCTCACTACTTCTTTAAAGTCAGCAACCTTCATGACATAGTAGGTTGTCGCCGAATCCATCGTCTTGGCAAAGTCAGCACGCTTTTCTTCACCTAGCAGGGACAATTCACCGAACATCGCCTTAGGATGAAGGATCGCCTTGATCACCTCTTTTCCTTCAGAAGAATGTGTTCCAATCTTAATCGTTCCTTTCTCTAGAAAAAATATAGTATCAGTCAGATCACCCGCCTGGTATATAAAATGATACTTAGGAGACTCCTTCTTATCAATGATATTCGCAAGCTTCGTCAATTCTTGATTCGGGAGGTCCTCAAAAAGAGGAAAATTTCTCAAAAAATCTGCTTTTATCTGAATTTCCACGTCACTATATTTTCTTGTTTCAAACACTAATTTCTAAATGGATGACTTATAATATTGCATCCAATAATATGACACTTTCTAATTCGTACGCCCCTACTCCATTCTATTAAATTGCTAATTTGTCTAAATAAAAAAAGCGCAAACACCCTGCTACCAGGAATTTGCGCTTCTATATTTTATATTAATTTTTTTTTACATATTTGATATTCTAGTCGACAAGGAAGATGCTTTCTGACATAGAGTAGCCTGCAAAAAGACCTAGACCGTTCTGAAAATTTGATTGATCAATGATCGGCTCATGCAGAAGGTGTGACTGCTCGTTCTGCATTCCTGAGAAAGCTTTGTAGTAATGGTAAGCATCTGCTGTGATGCTATTCAACTTTACGCTAACATGAACTGCTTCAATCGATGAAGATGAGATCATATCTAGTACTATATCTCCATCCAGTCTGGATTTGTTGAACAGAATCGTCTTACCCTCATTGCTTAAATATACACCTGAGTTTCGAGAAACAATCTCCGCTACTATTAGGTCTGCTAAGTCACCTCCGGAATCTATATCTTTGACATGCACCACAAAAGATCCAAAAGCTGTGCTGATATCACCTTTATTAATACGTAGTCTATATAAGTCAGTTCCAGTTTTCGAAACCGCAACTGAAGTTAGAGAGTCTCTTTCAGGAATTATAGTTTCGCCGTAGATAGGTGCAAGATCTTTTTCTACATTCTTCATGACTACCTCCAGGCCATACTGCACATTGGGCTGAGGTCTGAATGAGCCTTGCGAAACAAAGGCCTTTTCCTTAGCAATGTAACGGAAGCCCGGATTTTCCAGAGCTACGCCATTCTCATATAAGATGACCTTAGCGTCGCTCTGCTTGGGATAGAAATATTCGTCTTCCGTATTGAGGCCTACTGCTGTACTTACTGATACTTTCAACTTTTCAGTTGGAGTAATTTCACTAAAAGCAAACAACTTACTGTGGCCTCCCGGTACTTGAAAAAATGCGTCTGATTCACATGAGGTTGTAAGTATGATTGTGAATAGAACAAGTGCAAAAGTAGTAATTGGCTTAATCATGCCTTTATGACGGCCACTTTACATCAATACCACATAAAATAATCAGAGAATTTGGAATAAAATATGACCAAGTCATCATATATAAAACATATCTAATGTATTAATATATGAATTACAGCAGAGTGTCTCTATTTGCAGAGATTGACTAAAAGTCAAAAAAAGTAGACACCAATTCTCGCTTATACCCTAGATCAGTTATTCTGAAACTGTTTTCTTACGAGCTCAAAACTCTTCGTAGCGGCAAAGATCGAGATTGCTCCTACGAAGCATTGTAGTGATTAAAGGTAAAAGCATATGAAAGTTTACACGAAGATCTGATATCCTATTAATGGTCAAGTTCAATACTTAGCAAATCCAATGAAAAGGAGAAAACACTTGAGAATCGAGAACTCGATCACTTAATAAGCAGATAGGAAAAAGTAGCAATTTTGGATTAAAAGGTGGTAAGATTGAAAAGTAGTAGGCTGAAAGGAATCAAATTTGAAATGAGTATGGAGTTCTTCTAAAAATAAGGATACTTGCGGACAGTGAAATAACTAGAAAGAAGGAGGATAGGTAGGTAGGTATTTCAAGGCCCAGGGTAAAGGCCTTTTATCTTTGAAGCTAATTATAGCTTAATGTGATTGATGGTGCTGGCGTAGCCGGAGAATAATCCCAGGCCATTCTCAAAGTTAGAATAAGAGATCACAGGCTCAGACAATGACGCAGTCTGTGAAGACATTTGCCGCGCATAAGTCTTAAAGTAGGTATAGGCCTCGGCTGTTATCGTCCTAAGTTCAAAGGTAATCTCACTTACATCATAAGTGACAGGCACTTGCTGCGCATTTACTAGAGATAGACTTATATCCTCGGAAATTTTATCTGCGTCAATTAGCAGACCTTCATTGACTGATGAGAAGTACATGCCTTCATTCGAAGACAAGATTTCTTTGACAACTAGGGCTTCTCTTTCGCCATTAGAATTCCTGTAGAAAGGCTTCAAAACGAAATATTGATCTGTAGTTTGCTCAACTGGGATACTCATCTCGATTTCAAAATCAATGAAATCTTTAGAAATTCCTTGAGTCTTGTAAGATTGTACCAGATACTCAGTAATAAAGTTAGATTCTGGAATAGTCGTCTTCCCTACTATAGATTTCACATCCATATCATTTTTCAATGATATCTTAAGACCATATTCTACTCCAGCTTCTGGTCGGAAACTACCTTGGGAAATAAATGCTTTCTCCCTAGCTATGTATCTAAAGCCTGGATTTTCTAATACCTCGCCATCTCTTAGAAGGAGGACTTGCGCGTCTTGTTGTTTCGGATAGAAATATTCATCCTCAGTGTTTAATCCCGGTGCAAGATTGACAATAACTTTAATTTTATTATCTGTAGTGATTTCTGAGAAGGCATAAAGCTTGGAATCTCCATCTTTAACTTCAAAGAAAGCATCTTGCTCGCAGGAACACACCAACAATAAACCTAAAAATAGATAAATTAGTTGCTTCACTGTAATCCTAGTTGGTTTCAAAAATTCTCATCGGTAAAGTTACAATTTACCAACGACTTCTCATTATTTTTAACATATTAAATAATAACCATAAGTGATTGATTATCATTGTTATAAAGTTACGGATTTTTCATAAACATGTCAATATTAGTCCACATATGTAAGTTCTTTTACTTATTAAATTATTAACCTATATGTAAGGGCTAGAAAGTCAAGCTGTAACTCAGTGAGGGTAAGATAGGCAGAATTGAGATCTGCTTTTTCTGTGGTACCCGCTCAGGATTTTCGCCTCTTCTAACATAGAAAAAAAGCGGGTTTCTCCAGTCAAAAACATTATAAACACCAATTGTCAATTTTTGCCTTCCCCAGCTGTATTTATTAAAAATGTTTACAGAAATGTCAATTCTCTTATAATCTGGTAATTGCTGAGCATTTCTTTCTAGAAAAATATTGATAAATGTTGGATCATCTTCATCCGGCTTTATGGTATTAGCAGGTGTAGTTACCCAATTCCCAGTCAGGTAAATCGCATTTGCCGCCAGCTCAATATTCTTGTTGATTCTGTAGGAGTAGCTCGAATTAAACATATGTCTCCTATCGTATCGAAATGGATAAGGATCCCCTCTGTTCACTTCATCAAATAATCTTGTGGCCTTAGAATAGGTATAGGACGCCGACGTCTTAAATCGACCAACATTTTTTACTAAGGTTGTTTCTACTCCATAACTTAACCCATTGCCAACAGGTATATCCGTCTCCCAATCTATACCGTTATTGATGTCTAGAACCGGACCCTCGCGCAGTGTTAATATTCTGTTCAGATTCTTGTAGAATCCTCCGATTTCAAGGTAGCCGAATTCTGTAAACCGCGACATAAAACTGGTACTAAATTGCCAGGCAGCCTCAGGTACAAGTTCATCTGTTGTCGGTAGCCATATATCCGTAGGAAGGCCTAGGCCCGACGTG
>CAZMYK010000406.1:0-4484 GCA_964570435.1 uncultured Saprospiraceae bacterium
GATTGGTCTCATTCGAAAAACTGTTAAAAAAGAAGCCAGTTGCAGCTCGGAGTATTTTTCATCAGCAATTTCAAGCATGAGGTCAAAAGCTTCCTTTCGAGATAAGTTCTCATGATTATACAGCCTTTCAAGTAATTTTTTCATTGCTTTAGTCGATTTACAACTTTAGGAAATTGATCATCATTTCTTTGCCATGATCTGTCATGACTGACTCTGGATGAAATTGTACAGCTCGTGTTTTATGTTCCTTATGGGCAATTCCCATGATTTCTCCAGCATCGTCTTCACATGTTACTTCCAAGCAATCAGGCAGAGTTTCAGTATCGATTACCCAGGAATGGTACCTCCCTGCTGGAAAAGTCTTTGGAATACCTGCGAACATCTCTTTACCATTCAGAGTCTGTGTGAATTCAGTGCGAATCCCGTGGTACACCCTTGAGAGGTTTTTGAGCTTGGCGCCGAAGACTTCACCTATAGCTTGCTGACCTAGACAAACACCAAAAATGGGTTTTCTACCACTGTACCTTGCTATTATGCCCTTCAAGTTTCCAGCCTCATCTGGCAAGCCTGGACCTGGGGACAAAATAATTCGATCGAAATCGGCACACTCTTCCACAGTAATCTGATCATTCCTATGTACTTCGACTTCATCGTCAGAAACTTTTTTCACCAGCTGATATAGATTATAGGTAAATGAGTCGTAGTTGTCTATAATTAATATTTTTCCCATTCTTATATCTTTTCTGCAATCACAAGCGCTTTCTTCAAGGCCGCTAATTTATTTTCTACTTCTTGTAGTTCACTTTCCTCATCAGAGTCAATAACGATACCACAGCCGGCTTGGAATATTAGACTATTGTTTTTACTTAGGAAGGACCTAATCATAATTGCCGTATTGATATCCCCATTCAGACCAAGGAAACCTATTGCTCCACCATAGAAACTGCGAGCGTGTGGTTCATGCTCGTCTATCAATTGTAGGGCTCTGTACTTAGGTGCTCCACTTAGTGTTCCAGCAGGGAAGCTATCTGCGTATATTCTTAGCGCGTCTTCATCCTTTGCCATCTTACCTTTTACGATCGAAGTCAAATGGATCACATGGCTAAAAAACTGAGGTAACTTGTACTTAGCAACGTGTACATCTTTTGCCTTCCTATTTAAGTCGTTCCTGGCGAGGTCAACCAGCATGACATGTTCAGCATTTTCTTTTTCATCCTTGAGCAATAGGTCCGCTAGCTCTCCATCTTTTACGTCGTCTCCAGTTCTTCTGAAAGTTCCTGCTATGGGATGGATTTCGGCTACTCCTTCATTAATGGTTATGTGGGTTTCTGGAGAAGAACCAAATATTCTGTAAGAACCGTAGTCAAAATAAAATAGGTAGGGTGAGGGATTGATAGACCTGAGAGCTCGATAAACATTTAGGTCATCTCCCTTGAATTTCTGGTAATACCTCCTGGCAAAGACCACCTGGAAGACATCTCCTTGTTGACAGTGGTGCTTTCCAGTTGAAACCATTTTCTTGAAATCTTCTGGTCTGATTGGACAATACTCTTTACCATCCATCTTAAAACTTCCCGAGCTGCCTTGTCGATTAAGAATGAGATTTTTCACCTCCTTAATCTTGGAAGTTTCGCCCTTTGGGAGATTTTCAATGATGCTAAGTGTATCATTGAAATGGTTAATAATAACGACAAAGCGAAAGTACTCATAAGCAAGGTCCGGAATCAACTTTTCATCCTTCTCCTTGTCAAAGTCTATATCTTCGAAATATTGCACAGCATCAAAACTAGAATATCCATAGAATCCATTTTGTTTTTCGCATTCTTGATCGCCTTCGAAGTCGATCAATTTGAAGGTCCGAGCTAAGGCAGGCAGAACTTCCCTATAATCTAGCACCTCCTCCTGCTTGGAGCCTCTATAGTCCTTGATTCTAATCTGGCCTTGGGAAGCTGTAAAAGAAAGGAGGCTGTCAAAACATAAGAACGAACGGCTGTTTTCTTTCTTGTTGTACTCAGAACTTTCCATCAGAAAGACCTTCGGGAACTTATTACGGATGTTCATCAACATCTGAACTGGAGTACTCAGATCCGCAAACATTTCGATCCTTCTTGAATTAATTTCTATTTGTTCCATTGCTTCATTGACCTTAAAAAAAAAGTGACTTACCAGAATGTGGCAAGTCACTTATATATTTTTTGAGTAAATAAATATCGATTACGCCACTTTCAGTATCTGAAGTGCCACCACCAATTTGTATTATTTACAGAATATCTTTCCATACAAGTGCAAATATATGGTCTTTTCGAAATTAACCTAGATTTTTTGTGAAAAAAGGTGACCAACATATTATAAAAAAAACTTATATTTATTTCTAGTTATATGTAATGTGTTATTAATTAGATTATTTGATTCGAAGTTAGCGATTGGAAAATAATTGAATTCATAGCTAAAAAGTAATGAGAACGGGACAAGGGCATCTTGAAATACTTCGAGATGCCCTTTTTTAATACGTTTTAGGTGAGTTGCCTTCCAATTTATATCATTTTACATATTCACTTCTAAAAACCAGGGCATAAAAGTCATTTTCTAATTCTAGGTATCCATAGTCATACACGAAATGGTACTCATTACCAGACTTGGTAACATAACGATTCGTGATATAGGTGAAATTAAATCCCTTTTCAAAAAGCTTATCTCTATGAACCTTCGACTTTCCGTGAGGATTGAGTTCTGCAAGAATCCTTCTATTTTTCCTTAGAATATGGTTAATTCGTCTAGTGTAGTTGTTGGGTTCTCTATTAAGCTGGTTATTGTAGGAGTTTCTACAATAGTCGCCGCAGAATTTCTTGTCGGATCTTCCTTTGATTTCTTCGCTGCATGCCAGGCACTTTCTCATGATGAATTAATATGAAATTTGGTCGCTACCTAATAAAGAACAAAATATAATTTTTTTTTAAGCTAAGCATTAATTAGTTTTGCACGCTTAACCACAACCCAATTGGAAATCTTTGGATAGGCCATTTAAAAGTCATGATGCATTTAGGGAAGTATTCAAAGAGTACTTTAACCCGCTCGTGAACTTTATCTATTCTAGGTATATCAAGGATTTCGAAATTGCTAAAGATGTAGTACAATCTACTTTTAGCAAAATTTGGGAAAAGAAGGATTCAATCGAAATCTCCACTTCTATAAAAAGCTATCTATTTCAGTCAGCTAAGAACAAGGCTCTTGATCACATTCGCGCGAATAGTGATAAGTCTATGGAGTTGCAAGATGATTTTAGAGAATATGATGTGGCTGATGACCATATAGATAGGGATGCAAGATCTTTTACAATTAGAGAGGAAATTGTAAGCTCGATTGCAGATATGAAACCTAAGATGAAAATGATATTTGAATTGAATAAATTCCGCGGCTTTTCCTACGAGGAAATAGCGATAGATATGGGTATATCAAAGAGAACCGTAGAAACGAACATGGCGAAAGCTTTTGCCATCTTAAGAGAAAAATTAAAAGACAGCGAAATATTTAACTAAAAAAAATTGTGATACAAGAATAATTGTACGTCTTATGTGTAAGAAGTAATGATAGAAGAAAAAGACATATTAGCCTATTTGGATGGGAATTCTTCCTTGGAGCTGAAAAGAAGGGTTGAAGCCTGGATTGCCGAAAGCACCAATAATCAGGAAGAGTTTGAGTTCACCAAGATGATGTGGGAGGAATCCTCAGCAGCGGCTAGTTATGTACAATTCGATGTAGAAGATGAATGGAGTGCTTTTGAAAAGATGGTGGCCACACCGAAATTAAATATTGTAAAAAAGGAGATTGGCGAAACAAAAGTGATCCCTATTAACAAGGCAAGGAGCTGGA
This sequence comes from uncultured Saprospiraceae bacterium, assembly GCA_964570435.1. Lineage (GTDB taxonomy): Bacteria > Bacteroidota > Bacteroidia > Chitinophagales > Saprospiraceae > Portibacter. The sequence goes on from CAZMYK010000406.1 coordinate 3,871, forward strand.
GAACAGGTCTCTCAGTTGCTGCTTCTATTGCTGTTCTAATTACAGCCACTTGGTTCCTTTGGCCACAACCAGAGTATATAGATATTGTCGATGCAAGTGAGGACATGGAATTAGAACTTGATGATGGATCGATTGTAAGTATCAAGCAGGGTTCATCCTTCAAGACGAAGAGGGTATATAAGTACGAAAGTCAAAGAACTGTGGATGTCAAAGGAGAGGTAAAGTTTGACATCGCCTCTGACCCGGATAAACCATTCATTGTGAATACGGAGAAATCAGCTGTTGAAGTGCTAGGAACCATTTTCAATGTTAAGGCGGAAGGAATTGAGTCTGAGGTAGCAAATGAAGAAGGTTTGGTGAAGTTCTTTGTCATAGAGGAACCTGAAATCTTTGTTAATCTAGAGAAAGGTGACGTGATTAAGTACGATGGAGAAGGATTTATCGACTTGAATGCGCCGGAACCTCTTCCACCTCCAAGAGTGATACCTAAGGTCCAAGATATTTTAGAGTACTTAGAAGAGGTTCCTACCGGTCAGGTTAAATTCGGCTCAAGCATTAATGAAAATATACTTGCTGATTTCCATTACCAAGTTCTTTCTGAATAATTTCTATAA
>CAZMYK010000407.1:0-4479 GCA_964570435.1 uncultured Saprospiraceae bacterium
TTTTCTAATTATGGTGGATGGGTCTATGGCGGCAAGGTAGAAGGCTTTATGTCAGTAGGTAAGGAGGGTCAAATAAAGCTCTTTCCCGGGCTTGGGTTTGCAGGTAAGCAACTCTCTGATTCTAGCGTCGACAAACTCGTTTCGGTACTGCGAAACTACGTGGATGATGAGAGAATTGAAGAGTTTTCCTATAATTCTCAAGCTGTGAGTCTCTACAATAGCTTGAATTACAAGTCTATTTCTTGGTACCTTGAAGTCGCTATCAAGTTGCCAGAGGTATTCTTAGATCCCAATAATGAGACAACTAAGATTACAGGAACTTTGACTCCTGGTAGATTTGTGAAGGAATCTGGGAGTGTCATATATACCACCATTTCATATGCGAAGAAAGGGCTTGGGATCACTCTTGAAGCAAAGCGGACGAAGAATTTTGATTTTCGGATCGATCCCACATTGCTACTGAACAATGGTCTTATCGGCTTTTTGCCTCCTATGAATCACATTACTACGTATAGGCTCACAGGCAGATACAATCCAGCAACGCAATTGACGAGCGAGTTGGCCTTCCAAGCTGACCTAAAGTACAGGCTCAGCAAGAAACTCCTATTGAATCTTAACACCTCAAATATTTCTACTCTTCAAAACAGCCTGCTGTACCGCGAGTTTTTCTTGGACCTAAAGTACAAACCCAGCAGAAAATTGGATACCCATATCGGAATCCAAAGACAGATTTATAATCAGTCCGTATATGAGGGAAAACCAAAGAACATTACGCCTATTGTAAGGACTTGGACGCCCTACGTCGACGTGCTCTATAAATTTACCAGGAAGAAATCCATCAAAATTGAGTCGCAATTCATGTCCACCGATGAAGACTACGGATCTTGGATCTACCTACTGGCTGAATACGGTATGGCTCCACATTGGAGGTTTGAACTTTCTGGTATGTATAATATCATTCCCAATCCGGGAAATCCAAACATACCAGAAGGTGCGGGCGAAAAGATCCTCTACCCGACTGCAGGAATCTACTACCAATGGAAACAATCGCGGTATGGTCTGCGTTTTGTTAAGCAAGTGGAAGGAGTGGTTTGCACTGGAGGAGTCTGCAGACTTGAGCCTGCCTTCAGTGGTTTCAAATTCGAAGTAAATTCTATTTTCTAATGAAGTACTTATCGATTCTTATTAGTCTGATTATTCTCGGTGCTTGCTCCAGGGGCACAGTAGTGGTTCCAGAGTTTGAAGCAATAGAATCTGACAGAATCGTCCTATTAGAAGAAATGACTGGCGTAAGCTGCCCTAATTGCCCCAAAGGAACGGCAGAAATTGATGCCATCAAGGAGCTCTATGGAGACCAAGTAATTCCGATAGGCATCCACGGCTTCTTCCTTTCGTGGCCTACAAAGGAAAGCGAATTTGACTTCAGGAATGACTTTGCTAAGGAATTAGAAATGAACCTAGCGCCAGGAACCTCAAAGCCAGCAGCCCTATTTAACAGAAGAACTCCTAGCGGAGAAAGCGATAGAGTCGTGGAATCTCCAGATCTATGGAGTGGATATGTCGCAGAACAATTGAGCATAGCACCCAAGGTTGGGATAGAAGTTGAATTAGCCTACGAAGAAACCGATAGGTTACTCTCTATTGACGTTGGCATTCTAGGGCTAGAATCCATTCCTAGCAGCACGAATATTAGCGTAATGATATTAGAGAATAATATTATAGATGCACAAGAAGATCTCAACGACATTATCGAAGAATTCGACCACAATCATGTGCTGCGAACCATGCTTACTCCCTATGACGGTGAACGCCTAGCAAGTTCTATAGAAAAAGGTGGAGTCCTGAATCGGGCCTACTCATTTGAAGTACCAGAAGATGAACACCTATGGAAGGTGGACGATCTAGAAGTTGTGGTATTTGTGCATCTTTCAGAAAATCTTGGAGAAGTGCTGCAGGCTGCCTTGCAAAAGGTGGAACGCTAGGAGATTTTTTGCCAAGCCGGCATACCAGATGGCACTTGCTCCGAGTTATAGCATAATGACATCAGTTCTCAGGCCTTTAACTTTACTCATTTTCTTTATTGGAAGTAGTCTTGCTCACGGACAAAATCTAGTTCCCAATTCATCATTTGAAAAAACCATTAAACCGAAGCCACGATGGTCTGGAACTGGAGATATGTTTAACAGGAGTATTAGGGATTGGACCTCGCCCACCCAAGGTTCTCCAGACCTCTTAGTACTTGAACATCTAGGCATCATGTTTCCTCCAAGGCCCAAGGTAGATATGACGCCTTATCAGCCACACAGTGGTAACACCATGGTTGGGATTAAGAGTTTTGGGTGCAAAACCAAGACGCTTCATTGCAAAGAATACCTACAGGTAAAATTAAAACAATCAATCATCAAAGGCTGCGAGTACGAATACAGCTACTACTTACTACCCTTGCAGAACTCCCCCTTCGTTGGTGGTTTTGGGATCGCTCTTAGTGAAGATGTGATCATCGCCGACTATGCAAGCGTCATTTTAGACATTGAAGCAGTTGATGTTGATGAAGATCTAGTTGTAAATAAGGACAATACTTGGATCCAGGTCACAGGTACTTTCCTGGCAGACAAGGACGCCTCGCACATTATCATAGGAAACTTCACCTCAGACGAGCTTATAAAATCACAAGTTGAACAGGCAGAAATTGAATATGGATACTATCTTATTGACGATGTCTACCTTTCTGGCGAGTGCGCTAAGCCTGAAGTTTTCACCCTAGAAAACCTCATGTTCGACTTTGACAAGGCAGAACTTAAAGCTGAGGGAATCGAAAAACTAGACGAATTACTTTCTGAAATCCAAAGTGATCAGAAGGTAAATCTTTTCATATCTGGACATACAGACAATCTTGGTTCTGAAACTTACAATCTGAACTTGTCGCAAGATAGAGCCGATGAGGTCAAGTTATACTTCTTAAACAAGGGCCTTAGTGAAGAGCGTCTTCACACCGAAGGTAGGGGTAGCACTGAACCGATTGTTAGTAATGATAGCGAAGAAAACCGTCAGAAGAATAGGAGGGTTGAGATACTTATCAAATAACCTATCTTTTCCTGCCCTGTCCCTTCTTTCCGCGGTAGTTGTTCTTTCCGCCTCCCTTCCTTCTTCCTCCTCCTCGGCCACCGCCATAAGATCTCTTTCGTCTCTTAGGATTCCATTCTGGACCAGGCCCTAGCTCTGGGAAGGGTTGAAGCTTCATGATCTCCATCTCAATCAACTGCTCTATTTCGCTGAAGTCATACATGTCATCTTCATTGACAAAGGTAATCGCAACACCCGTTGTGTCCGCCCGTGCTGTTCTCCCTACACGGTGAACATAGTCTTCAGCATTCGAAGGAGTATCATAGTTGATCACCAAATTGATGTCTTTGATATCAATCCCTCTTGAAAGCACATCAGTTGCTACTACTATTCTCGTCCTCAAACTTTTGAAATTGGCAATCACCGCTTCCCTGTCTTTTTGATCGTAGTCGGAGGAAACACCTTCTACATTGAACTTTGCGCGCTTTAATTCTTTGACAATATCATAGACCTTCTTTTTTCTAGAAGTGAAGACAATGATTCGCTTGTAATTAGGTTTGTCCCTGATCAGCTTGGTTATCAAACCTAGCTTTTGTTCCTCATGTGCAAGGTAGACTGCTTGCAAAACTCCCTCTGCAGGTTTCGACAATGCGATATTGATTTGCTTAGGATCTTTCAGTGTTTTCTTAGCAAGTTCTCTAATTTTCGAAGGCATGGTCGCAGAGAACATTAGTGTCTGCCTGCTTGCTGGAAGAAAGGAAGCAATCTTGTCAATGTCTTCTTTAAATCCCATGTCAAGCATTCTATCTGCCTCGTCCATGATGAAATAATCCACTTGAGAAAAGTCTACATATCCCATGTTAAGGTGTGATATCAATTTGCCCGGTGTAGAAACAATGATATCTGCACCATGGGAAAGTGCTTCCTTTTCCTGCACCCAATCCGACCCTGACCCGCCACCATAGATTGCAATCGAATGCAAACCTAAGAAGTAGGTAAAGCCCTGTATTTGTTTATCTATCTGAATTGCTAGCTCCCTCGTGGGGCATATTACCAGCGCCCTTGTTGCCTTCTTATTCTCGCCAGTGAAAAGACGGTGAAGTGTTGGAAGTATAAATGCCGCGGTCTTTCCAGTACCAGTCTGGGCGCAAGCGATAATATCATCCCCATTCAGTATGATCGGTATTGCTAGTTCTTGAATGGGCGTCGCTTCTTCAAAACCCATGTAACCAATCGACTCTATAATCTCATCCGCTAAGCCTAATTCTGTAAACTTCATGTCACAAAGATGCTAATAATTAGCAGAATGAAAATAGGCGTCTCCCATTAATTCAAAATGTTCTGTATGCAAGGAGATAGTAGGACTGGCAAAACCACACTTAGGTTTCGCTGCCTTCCAAAATTTCACAAAATTAA
>CAZMYK010000408.1:0-4476 GCA_964570435.1 uncultured Saprospiraceae bacterium
GGTTGATCGCAGCATAGTTCACGTCAAAGTAGGTCTTGTACTTAGCCTTACCCGTTGCAGCGTATAAGTAGACCGCAGCGCAGGCAAGGTAGTCATCCTGTATGCTATTTGTTACCTCGGGATTGGCACTTTGGAAGCCTGCATTATTGTAATTCGAATAGCCTGGGTTGTTTTCTACCCAGGTCCACGCCAATTCAGCACTTGCAAGCAGAGTAGCAGCATAGTCAGTTAGGCCTTGTGCTTCGTAGACAACAGCTGCATGTCCCAGCATACTAGCAAGGGCTCTAGTAGATGAAGCCTGTGCTTCTCCATATCTTCTGACGGCTTGATCAGCACTTGGTGGGCTTGCGGCCTGAAATCCAGTCACCGAAACCTTCATCAAAACTGAGCCATCTGCCTCCTGCATTTTGAGTAACCAATCTAGCTCTACCTTAATTTCATCTAGGATGTCTGGAATCCCGTTTCCAGACTCAGGAATATCAAAGTCATCGCCCCATATGCTGGGATGGTCTTCGAAGGCAAATAAAAGATCATGGACCGGCTTGTGACAGAAGCTGACGTACTTATTATAGTCTCCAGCATCATGCCAGCCTCCAGAAAGATCTCTTGAAGTAGCGGCATTTCCAGGATCGGTCGCTAAGCGACAATCGAGATCTTGGCTACTGTGAGTATGGCAGATGACATCATTCCAGACTCCACCATGCGCCGCAAGTTTTGATACACCACATCTCTGATAGTAAAGACTCTTGACAGCCTGGCGGAGGACTTCATCATAGACATTGCTGCCAATTTCGAAGTTACCGGAGCGAAGATTACTACTTGGATCCAAGATGAAGTACTCTCCTGCGGTGCTAAGACTTGAGAAATCAAACCACCACGCCTTATCTCCTGACTGCGTATGTGTGGCTCCACCATTCCAAGTCACAGTGTTTGCAGTGAATACAACGGAATTATCTGCAACATCTATCACCTGCATGGTAGATCCTGGAGTATAAGATTGACTGGCATTGTAGCCTATTTGCGGGTCGGACAAGACAGCTATTTTCTGACTTTGTGGGAGGTAGCCGAATTGGTCTACATGGATGTTTTGACTGATGTTTTGCGATATCAACTGAAGGCTTGAAAACGTCAGGATAGCCGCGTAAAGAAGTAGCTTTTTCATATAGATTAAAGATTCATAAATGAAGTAGGACTAAATTAATTTAGATAACTTCAACATACCATGCACGAAATCAGTGCATTAATCATGGACATTCGTCTTCTTCGCAGCATGCAGCAATTTTGTGAAATTGTGTTTCAGTAGAACTATTCGCGACGATAGAATCTTTCTAATCTCATTTGAAAATAGAGTTAAACAAGTCACCTGCTTAAGCCATTCTAAGGGCGTTTTGTACTTGCAGGGTAAAAGCTAAGGACTCCATTTCACAGACTGCCTATTCCATGCAAATATGCAAAATAGCTAGGGATTTTAGTAGTGCTGGATTCTAAAAACTAGGTCTAGAGTTGTTTGTCATAGATAGCTAATTTTGCAGGAAAGCCAAGACAAGGGATGATGGGAATAGAAGTAACCTGCAATGGGGAGTATTTACTTTGTAACATAGAAAGTGGAGGATTGATGAAAAACTGACAGAGGAGCTCAGTAATGTGCTACTCTACATCAAACTCATCTAAGACTGCATTCTTTTTTTTATTTCTGTACCAAACGATGCCCAATGTCAAGACCAAGAGGTAGGGTAGGCTCAAGATGTATAGTATGCCCTTATTAAGCCCCCTTCCCATGGTACCTCCATGCTCTAGGTTAGACTCAGCAGACATCCTGCACATTGGACATTGCGCAAACAGGTCCGAAAGTCCAGTGAAGCACACTAGTGTAAGAATTATCAAAACCAAAGCGACATTCTTTTTCATGGCACTAAATTACAGATTATTAACTTCTATGCCTAATCTTCCTTCATTATTTAGATCGATTAAGAATAACAAAAAAAGGTCGCTCCACCTTTGTGAAGCGACCGGGCATAACTTCTATAATTCTGCCCAAACCCAAAGAAAAACCTCTAAAATTCTTACTTATTATTTACTTATCAAATACTTACTTATAACTATTATTAAGACGGTGTTTATTCTAAAAAGTTAAGTTAAGGGGCGTTAAATTTTTGTTACGGATCGGTTTTTGTTTCTTTTTTCCATTGTATCATGTAGTGAAGACGACAGTGTTGTTCAATGCTTATAGGACCTTAAGGGAAGTGAAGGTTTCATTCGTCATTTCATAAAAACCCAAAGCTTAGGGTTATTCAAAGTGTTTTGTACTTAAAGATCAAACCTCAAATTCGATGAAACCAATCTTGCTCCTACTTGCCACAATGTTCTCTGTTCAATTTTTTGCGCAAGATAAAAGGCCTGAAGATTTTTTCACCAAGTATGAGTCTAGGACCTTTGACACCGACCTCCTCTTCGAAATATCCCAGAAAACATCAAACAATACCGTCACTTTACAAGTAGACAGGTGGGAGCTAAGTCTAAAAGGATCTAATATCATTTCTCCAAACTATAAGTCAATAGACCAACAGGGGGCAATTATCGCACTAAAGGAAGACCTTCCGATTCCAATGACAGGAACTACGAGTAAGGGAGGTCAGGTTTCATTGACCATTGGACATGACTTTATCTACGGCTTTATTACTCAGGGCAAGTCTACCTACTACATTGAGCCAGCTAGGTACTATTCCTCTAAGTCAGGATCTGAAGAATTTATTATCTATAATACTAAAGATGTGAAAAAGACGGCAGCGGGTACATGTGGCGTCCATGCCACAGCAGAAAAGAAGCAGGAATTTTTAGGGGAAAGTAGAGCTCCAGGAGATTGCAATATAGTTGAATATGCAATTTGTCACGATCTTTCTATTGTCAATAAGTTCGGTGGACCGACAGAAGCCAATAACTTCTCGATAGGTGTAACAAATAATGTAAATACAGACTACGACAATGCCTTCACAGAGGACTATCAATTTCTGATAAGTGGCCATTTCAATAGTTCAGGAAGTGATCCAGCCCAGTGGACGAACTCAACTGATGTAGATGTCTTACTAAGTAATTTCACCTCCTGGGGAAATAGCGTTCTAGCAAGTTCGATTAACTACGACGTGGCTTCACTGTGGTCAAATCGTGATTTCGATGGCTCAACGGTGGGTTATGCAGGAATAGGTGTTGTATGTGGCAGCAATAGGTACAATATTTTGCAGGACTTTTCTACCAATGGAGATTCAAGAAGGGTCTTAGTTTCGCATGAGTTAGGCCATAATTGCGGTGCCTTTCATGATACGGGAAATGGATTTATGATGGCCCCAGTAATCCCAGGAAATCCTGCGAGCATTACTTCTTGGTCGACAAAAAGTATTGGTGAGATAGACACCTATATGGAAGGACAGAATTGTTTTTTCTCATGTTCTCCTGCAGTTTCCTTTCTTGCTTCCAATTCTACCTTGCTGGAGAGTGGAAGTGGTGGTGCCTTGGCGCCTTGTGATGAGCCCTTCCTTACCTACAATGTCGGCATAAGAACTTTGGTACTTCCTCCGCCAGGGGAGACTCTGGAACTAGCGATCGGTGTACAACCTGGAGCAACAGCAACGTCTGGATATGACTTTGAACTCCTTAATTCAAGCCTGACATTTACTAGTTCGTCGCAGGATACTCAGTATGTACAAATCACCATTATCAATGACAAGATAGAAGAGCCACTTGAGGACTTTACGCTTACACTTTCTATTACTGCAGGGGATGGAGAACTAGGTGAGAATAGTACGCAAACGATCAATATCAGTGACAATGATGTTTTCAATCCCGAATGTTGTAGACCAAGTACTGTCGTATTTTATGGTGAGGCGGACAGCTATTTTAGTGCCCAAGCTGTTGTGGATGGAAGTACTACCGATGGCAAATCAAGGCTCCTGTTAAATGCAACGGACTTATTATCGCTAGGACTTACTGCTGGTTATATCGATATGCTGAGCCTGTATGTCACTACGAAGGAGAGCAATGGCATCTACAATAATTTTAGCATCGGGCTAGCAGAATCCACTGCAAGCAATCTAAGTGGACAGCCATGGATTTCTACAAGTCAGGTCTTTCAAGGCAATATAACTACCATTGAAAATGCTTGGAATAACTTTGAGTTTGATACTCCCTTCTTGTGGGACGGAAGTTCGAATCTCTACGTTGAATTTTGCTTTGATAATTCAGCAATCATTGGACGAGATCGGATCTTATTTTCAGAAACGATGACCACTTCGCAGCCTGTTTTTCAATATAATCGCTACAACAACACAAGCGGCTGCGCTGTCACTCCTAGCGGTGGTTCGAGCTACACTGCAGGAGGAGTTGACCTAAGTCCAGCTGTTCGTGTGCGTCAGGCGGAAGTAATCTTGGTTGAGACCGATCTTAATTCAGAAGGCGGCACCAGGATTCGCTCGGGTGAGGTGG
>CAZMYK010000409.1:0-4473 GCA_964570435.1 uncultured Saprospiraceae bacterium
CATGCCACAGCCAATATTCTGCTTGTCCAAAACTTCAATGTTGACAGCATCAGCATCGGCACAACATGGTAAAACTTCTATTTCTCTAATTTGAGTCGTTCTGCATCCGAGGTCAGATGAAATAGTTAGCGAAATGTACTTTGTCCCAAAGTTCGGATATGAAATCTCAAATGGCCCCATCCCCTCTGCAGTTTGAGGGCTAGCATCCTCCCCGAAGTTCCACTCTAGCCTCGTTATATTACCAATATTACTTTGTGAATTATCAATGACGTTGATAATTTTATCGCAGGTCAAGATGTTGTCTGTGACTTCAATATCAAAATCAGGATCCGGACCTTTGAACTCGGCATCACCTCCGAAAGTTAGACTGATACCAATACCTGTATTTGAGAAATTATTGATCAATAAGGCATAGGCCTTTCCTTCCTCTTGGATCAAAGAGCGAAGGAAATTGTCATCTCCTCCACCACAGCCAGGGGCCTCTGTCAAATCGTCTGCTGTGGAATTCAAACCGGTTGCACCAATACATGAACTTGCCATACACCTGATAGCAATCTTTCCTGCAAAATTACCCACACCGTTCGGCAACTCATAGAGCACAAAGTCTATATCGTCATTTACGTTGATCGGTGTGATACTGAAGGTTAATTCCCCATTGTTGTCTGCGATCCAGGTAGTCCAACTGGATTGGTTCTCAGTAGCCGCAAAGCCAACATCTAGACAGGTTCCCGCCGCCTCATTGTTGTCACTACCACCTCCATCTAGGGCCTGAATCACGAAGCCTGCTTTGTCACATAGGAGGGCAGCATCTTCTCCGTCCTGACCCGGTGTGTTAGGAGGATTAAAATTATTGACGCATAGTTGAAAATTGCCAGAATTAGCACCTGAACCAGCTACTCTTACCGAGTACTTGGTTCCTATCACTAAGTCTCCAATCAATAGGTTTACAACATCCGGGCCTGGTGTTGCAGCTTCACACTCAAACAATTCTATCGAATTACAAGTTCCTTGATAGACCCCAACTATAGGGTCCTGCAAAGTGCCACCGAGGTCACCGTTAACCACAATATTCACCGCTGATCCCTGTGCTATAAAAGAAAACCAAACATCATTCATTGCTCCAGAGAAACAATCTGAATCGCTCACCTCGGATCCACCTGCTTGTACGTTTGTGAATTCGGTATTCCCGGAGCAATATTCGCTAGGATCTTCTATTGCTATGGCACCGCCGCATGTGGAATTGGAAACCTGTCCTACTAAGGAAGGGGATTGGGAAGCGAATAATAAAACACAGAAAAAGCTAAGCATTCTCATTAGTCCATCTTATTTATCTACCCTAAAACTAATGTTTTTTATTTCTTATTTATGCATCTGAACTTAAGAGGTCATATTGCAGCGCGGTCCTGACAAGTCCAGCAGTATTTTTAAGTCCAAGCTTATTGAGCATGTTCCGTCGATGAGTTTCAACTGTACCGAAGCTAATAAATAGCTTTTCTGCAATCTCAGCAGTAGTGCATTCATCGATTATCAACGAGAGAATCTCCTTCTCTCTGCGAGACAGCGAAGGAAATAAAGAATTTTTCTTCTTCTTCGCCTTCGACTTTTTCAGCTCCAACAACTCTAGTAGGAGCGTCTCGTCAAATCTACTGCCACCCTCCATCACTACTTTCAATGTTTCAACAATTTCATTTTTTCCAGCATTTTTTAGTAGATAGGCCTTGCATCCAAGATTGATAGCATGCTTAATAATCGGACCATCATTCAACATAGAAAGCATGATCACCTTAACCGTCGGGAACTCCCTCCCCATTAACTTAAGGGCTTCAATACCATTCAGAACGGGCATATTGATATCCATCATTACGATATCGACATTCCTCCTTGCAAGGAAGTCCAAGGCTTCTTGACCATTATTCGTGTAGCCGCATATATTGATTCCTTCTTCATCAGCTAGTATAAGCTTAAGACCTTCTAGAACTAGTGGGTGGTCATCGCAAAGTAGTATATTGATCATGCATATTTGGTTTCGTCTATTAAAAAGTCTGGAGTCCGCATTCTATGAGTATCTAACAAGTGGATTCTAAGTTAAGGCTTTCCTCGAGATTGTCTTTCTCACAAAATTTAGGTACCTAGGATTTCCATCAAAATTGGTTTTTTGGAACGAGAGATGGGAATCTTCGAACCATCCTGCATCGAAATTTCATAGGGCGCTCTAAGTGAAATCTTCGACATCATCTCTAGGTTGATCAAATACGACTGATGTACACGCACAAATTTTCTGGAAGCCAATTTTCTAGCATAGAATTTCAAAGTCTTTGCACTGACAATCATCGAGGTCCTCGTTGTGTAGATCTTGGTATAGTTGCCGTCGGCTTTCAGGAATATAATTTCATCCTTATCTAAGGAATAAATGTAGTCGCAGGTCTTAACAAGTAGTTTCCTTGGTAGAATTTTTTCAGGTAGGACTAAGACTTTTGGACTTCTTTCAATTTGGATGGATGTTGCCTTCATTTCGTAGGTTTTCCACAAAGTTATGTTCGAATATCACACCAAACCTCTATGAAAACCAGTAATTATTAGCGAAAAATGAAGCTTATTGCCCCAGAGCTTCCGACAAATCGGAAACATTCATCTTAGCCGAGAAATTTTTCTTGATGATAAATTCGGTAAATTTTCGATTCGTTTCGAATCCATAGCCATAGGAAGTATCTCCTTTTTCCGGTTGGGTAATCCTAACAAACTTATCGGTGTAGATTCGTTCTGTTTTCTCATCCCAAATTAATTCCGAGGTTTCAAGCTTTTCGTTTTCTGCATTATAAAGCACTACACTGTCTCTGACGTACACCTTATCATCTTTGTCTACCTTTTCCAAGAAGCGGGCATCTAACCAACTCAAAGTAACTTGCTGTTCATCCAAGAATTCTACATGAACACCATCTGTAAAAACATCCTTCTGTTGGTTCTTTTTTACATGTCGTTCTAATTTCGGACCGCTAACCTTTAGTCTAACTTTAGCAGAATCACTATAGATTATTTCAACATCGTCCGCGTGTTCTATTTCAGTATTAATCGTCTCGAACATTTGGTTGACTTCCTGCATATCATTTGAGCAAGCTGCAAGGCCAATTACAAAAATTAGGGCTAAATATCTCATCATCTTATTAACGTCACGTCACCACTAACTGTTTTCTGATCTGTACTGAGTTGTGGATTGCTTGGATCTAGAGGAAAGAACTTTATCTCCGCAAACCAAACATATACTCCCTGTTCAGCCCTTGAACCATTAGCCATCCCATCCCACCCTGTTGTGGGATCAGCAGGGGATAAATTTCGAGCCTCATAAACCTTGTTACCCCATCTGTCGAAGACTAGCAATTGTTCCACCAGTTCTACTATATCTGGGTCAGCTTGAATGGTGAAGAAATCATTAATTCCATCCTCGTTAGGAGAGAAAATATTAGGAGCAAAAACTTCTTCATTCCTGATGACACTTACTGTCACTTGATCTTCTACGACGCAACCAAGTGCATCGGTCACTGTCATAGTATAGGTAGTTGTAATTTCGGGATTCACCAAGGGGTTCAAACAGTCAAGAGTACTGCTATCAGGACAAATTATCCCTACTGCTGGGCTCCAACTCACTGTTACATCATTCGCTGATGCCTGGCTGCCATTGAGGTTTTCGAAGGGTTCCGTTCCATTGATGACAAGGTCCGCTCCTGCATCTACAAGAAACGGAGGTTCATCAGCTATACTTACGTCAAGTGTCTGTGTGCAATTAAAGCGGTCTTGGATGGCAATTGTGTAGTTTCCAGCCTCTAGACCAATGAAGATACTATCACTTTCAAAACTTCCTCCATTGATACTATAGAGGTAGTCTGGGAATCCATCACTTCCAGATATTGCGAGAAAGGATTGCACACTTCCATCACAATAGCTCCCACTAAGGCTATCGAGAACAATCGAGAGATTTGAGTTCGCGCAAACATCGGGAACAATCACAGTCAGGTCATCTGTCTTAACACATCCATCGTCGCTTCTAATGGTGATGGTAAAGGTTGTAGTTGTACTGACATTTATAGTTGGATCAAGACAATTAGTGGATCCATCTGGGCACATCACTCCTGTGCTAGGCGTCCACATGACTTCAAAATCTTGGCTTAAGCTAGTACTAGCAGTGGGATTAGCCTCATCTCCGGGAAGGTCTAGAGTAATATCATCACCAGCATCTAGCGTAAAATCAGGTACATCCATAATCATAATGGGCTGGCCGAAAATGCAACCATTCTGGTCTCTTACGTTTACAATGTAGTCGCCAGCCGCTAAATTGTCAAAAACATTGGCACTGCCAAAAGGGCCATCATCAATTGAATATTCATAGTCAGGTAACCCATCCTGCCCAGAAACTTCGATGTAGCCCGTTGCTAGGCCAGCGCATGTTTCATTTCGAAGACTGTCAACAGAAAGGCTGAT
>CAZMYK010000410.1:0-4449 GCA_964570435.1 uncultured Saprospiraceae bacterium
GATTAAGCCCATGCTATATTTACTATCGGCGGCTATGGTATTCACCGCATTTTTCTGGTTCAATTCAATGTTTACCACGGGAGTACTAATTGCCTTTGCCATCGTCCTGGGCTTTATTGGACTCAAAACCAACTTTGGTCGTGAAGTCTTGATGTTCATTGGTCTTGCTAGTATCATTTACATTATTCAGGATTTCAATGTTGGACCTAGTTCCGACCTTGCTGCATATGCTGAAACGATGGTCATCTTTCCGGCAGATGTGTGGAAGTACATTTGGCTTGGTGTAGTTGTCCTTCTTTTCATCTTTAATATCAGAGCGATCTTCCGACCAGCGAGTAAGGATGCCGAGATATAGCAATTTCAATGAATTTATTGGAGATCAAAGTGCTGAGGTGGCAGAAATATGCATATTTCTAGACGACCTCTTCCTTTCCTATCCAGGAGTTCAATCTAAAATCCGATACAACATACCTTTCTACGACTATGCCACATGGATCTGCTACATCAATCCTCTCAGAGGAAAAGGTGCCGTTGAACTTGTTTTTCTGAATGGGAAGAAATTGCAGCAGGTATTTCCCTTCTTGGAAGACAAAGAACGAAAGCGAGTAGCGGGCATAACGATCATTGATATCCATGATGAAGACATTATAGGAAGAAGTATATCTGTCTGGGAAGACGCGCTGAGCGCATACCAATAGACCAGAATATTTCAGCCCTACTTAATTAAGAAGGCAATCTTTCCACACTGTTCTCCATTTCTCTTCCTTTCGAACTTAAATTCGCGAGACTTACGCAAAGCTAAGGAAATCAATCCAGCAGAACCCACAGTAGATTGTTTTCTGTTTAAGGTGGCATTTGAAACATTACCACTTTCATCGACACACACATCTACAACTACCTGACCTGCCTTGTCTGACAATATCAAAATATCTGGAACTTCTCTCACCTTTCGACTACCTATCCCATCGTACAACTTAATGTCGAGGTCTTCGTCGATTTCAACAATTTCTACAACAATATCGAGTGGCTCGTCGAAAACGGGCTCCTCTTCTGGAAACTCTGCATCGAGATCATCATCACTGTTTTCGAAGATGTAGTCATCTTCAGAAGTGCTATCGACCGGATCGTCCTCTACAGGATCATCACTTTCTTCTAAGTCATCTGTAGAAAGAACCTCATCACCTGAGATCACGTCGTCATCAGATTCCTCCTCCGTCCTGGAGGAGATCACCTCTCCGTCATCAAGCACATCGTCACCATTATCTTCTACCCTTTCTTCCCTTTTTGCTTCGTCTTCTATCGGAATGGCTACGCGCTTACAGTAAGTCCGAGTATTCTGTTCCGCTCGGTCAGATCCTAAGCGCTTGGCTTTATGCCAGTCCGTGCAAGCTGCGACATCATCTTCTATTTCAAAAAATGCATTCCCTCTGAAGAGAAGGGCATCACTGTTTGACTTATTCTGTGAGATACAATAGTCTAGGTAGGTAATCGCTACCCTTGGATTTCCGAGTCCTAACTCTGCCTTTCCCATCACTAAGCAAACTTCTTCGTTAAGACCGTTAAGCTCGATGTATTTTAAACCGTCTTTCTTAGCACCCTTGTATGCTGCTAGAGCATACTTGGCCCGTGCTCGATAAATTAAGACCTCCTCGAAGTCAGGGCTTCCTTTCACGATGTCATTGTAGATTTGTATAGCTTCATCAAATCTTCCATTGTCAAAGAGGTAGTTGCCCTTCACATACTTGAATCCAGTTTCTTCCTCTAGGGCTTGAGCGTGCACAAGAATTGTACTTCCTAGGCAGATTATTAGGGTAAAAAAAAGACTTCGACTTCTCATAACGACAATAGTTTGTTATAAAGGTAAGACGAAAACGTATTTCAGAGGTTTCATTATTGCAGATTCTTAAAGAAGCTTTAACATTTGCGCAAAAAAAAAGCGCCCAAGATCCTCACCTTGATGCGCTTATTACCCTAAAACTAATTTTTATAAAACACCCTTTGCATTTAAGACGTAGAAATAAGGGTATACCCCCACGGTCTTTTTGAATTAAAGTCAAAAAAAAATATCGTGTATATGTAGCGGATTGATAAATAGAATTTTAGTACTCCAAAGTAGGCTAAAAAAAATTTAAAAAAATTTCAGATTTGATACGAGGCCTATGCAGGAAAGGAGGCTAGGGCAGATGAGGTAGCCACAAAAAAAAAGCGACCAAGATCCTCACCTTGATACGCTTATTACCCTAAAACTAATTTTTATAAAACACCCTTTGCATTTAAGACTCTTTTAAAAGGGCTTACCCCCATGTTTTTTCTGAATCAAAGTCAAAAAAAATCACATAAATATTAACATAATATGTAAGACATTAATATCAAACAATTTACCTTAACATATAAGATTAAAAAAAATATCAAAAAATTTCGTGTAATTACAAGCTTCATTGGACAGTCACAAATTTTCTTACTGAGTTACAGTACTTAACTAGTAATTTATCCTGAACCACCCTTTGTTATGCTGACATTAATTCTGTGGACAGGTCGGCATATCTATCAAATTGTAGATTAGCTTTATATCTTTGCTAAAAAAAGAAGTAAGAAACAATGAAAGAAGTATATATAGTCTCAGCCAAGCGCACGCCAATGGGCAGTTTTGGTGGGATGCTAAGTGGATTTACTGCCCCTGAACTCGGGTCGAAGGCAATAGAAGATGCTTTGAAAGTGGCGGGAGTGTCTCCAGAACAGGTCGATGAAGTCTTAATGGGCAATGTATGTTCAGCCAATCTAGGACAAGCGCCTGCAAAGCAGGCTAGCCTTGGTGCTGGTATCCCTAATACCGTCCCGGCTACAACTATAAATAAGGTTTGCTCCTCAGGTATGAAGTCCATCATGTTTGCAGCGCAGTCTATCCAACTGGGCCATGCTGAAATTATAGTGGCGGGAGGTATGGAAAGCATGAGTAATATCCCGTACTACGTACCAAAAGTGAGGTGGGGTCTTAAGTTCGGTGAAGCTAGCATGATCGATGGCTTGCAGAAGGATGGACTATCTGATGCCTATGATCATCAAGCAATGGGCATAAGTGCAGACAATACCGCCAAGAAGTATGAGATTACTCGGGAAGCTCAGGATGAATTTGCAATTAGCTCCTATAAGAAGGCAGCGGAAGCCACTTCGACGGGAAAGTTTGAGGCAGAAATCACATCGATAGAAATACCCCAACGACGAGGAGAGCCTATACTTATGACCGAAGATGAAGAATTCAAGAAGGTGAAATTTGAAAAAATTCCAAACCTTCGTCCAGCCTTTTCCAAGGATGGGACTGTCACTGCTGCAAACGCGAGTACGATCAATGACGGAGCGTCTGCCTTGGTCCTGGCTAGTGAAGTAGCGGTGAAGAAGTTCGGACTCACTCCGATTGCTAGGATCGTTTCCTTTGCTGATGCATCACATGAACCGGCGTGGTTTACTACGGCACCTGCCAAGGCTGCTCCGAAGGCGCTAGAAAGAGCAGGTCTCCAAAAAAAGGACATGGACTTATTCGAAGTCAATGAAGCATTTGCAGTTGTAACCATGGCCTTTAACAAAGAAGTAGGCATCGATCCAGAAAAGGTTAATATCAATGGAGGAGCCGTGGCCCTAGGTCACCCTCTAGGTTCATCAGGTTCGAGAATTAGCACCACCTTGATTCATGCCCTAGCTAGTAGCAAGAGCAAGTACGGTTGCGCGACCTTGTGCAATGGAGGAGGCGGTGCAAGTGCCCTAATTGTAGAAAACTTATAGCTTCGCACCATTCAGGAATCAAAGTGCATCTTATTGTAATTCAGTAAGCATAAGATGCGTTTGTATTTTCAAATGTAAAGAAAACGCAAATCAGAAGAGGAGGAAAATTGACCTTCCTCCCCTTCATCCGTCCAAAGAAAATTAGCAGTCTTTTTACAACTGGATTTCTAAGCTTGATTCATAGTAGATACCGAAGTAGCCCAAGGCATCATTGGTGAAATTTCCTTTTGGATTAAATGGCACTGAATTTCCTCCATCTCCTTGAATTGCATCAAGTGCCTGGTAAAACTCATAATATGCCCTATCCGTGCTAAGCAATTCTAGTCTTACCCTATCACCAGAAGCATATGAAACAGGAATAGATCGTCGCATCGTCGAACCTTCAAATCCTAAATCCGTAAAGACGTTATATGTCCCTGGATTGTATACCTCACTAGTATAGGTCCTCAATCTGTAGTAATTATCAAGTCCTGGATCATCATCCCAGGAAGAAATGAGCATCGCAACTTCTTCGCCAGCTGTCGGACCAAAGGGAGCGTTAAAACTGCTTGTGTCTAATTGGTTCAAGGTAGCTGACGATGGAACAATAGATGATGCAGTATATGTCTGATCTGCTACCGATACCTCCAAATTAAATTTATCTTGACTATTGAGCTCGATGTTTGTTGCACG
>CAZMYK010000411.1:0-4435 GCA_964570435.1 uncultured Saprospiraceae bacterium
TCTTTCCAGGACGTCCCTTTGTATGGTAGTCAAGGGCAGCTTTCTTTAATGTTCTCTTGTTCATTGTCAATAAGTCTTGGGATTTTATACTAACTTGATCCCATCAGTTTCGATCACAATAAGTCGGTCCTTATATAGGCCACCTATGGCTTTCTTAAATAGTTTTTTGCTCAAGCCAAACTTGTTCCGAATTGCTTCAGGATCTGACTTATCATTGAAAGGTAGGTATCCTTCTTCAGCTTTCAGCATTTCTAAGATCTTCTTAGCATTCGGTTCAATACTTTTGTGTCCCAAGGGGGTCAAACTGAGGTCGATTTTGCCATCCTCCCTAATGGGTTTGATGTAGCCCTTCAATTTTTCACCATGTCGAAGAATACGACCATGCATTTCACTTTCATAGATTAAGCCATCGAACTTTTGGTTAATGATCGCCATGTATCCCAACTGCGATTCGGCATAGATGATGAGATCTACTTCCTGGCCAAATGATATGGTCTCGTCAGCCTCCGATACAAGAAAGGGCTTAACCTTTGCCGTTCCGACAAGTCGATTAGTCAATTCATCGAGGTACATATGAACCACATACTTACGATTCGGGATCATGTCCTTAGTCTGATTCTTATAAGGGATAAATAGTTCTTTTTCAGTTCCAATATTGCAAAAGGCACCAACCATGTTAATCTCCGAAACAACAAGTGTTTCAAATCCACCTACTTCAAGGAAGGGATGTTCGGTCGTAGCACATAAATCCTCTCCATCATTGTAGACGAAGACTTTTAACTGGTCTCCAACTTCGTGATTGGTATCACTCATATGGACATTGTACTCCAAGAGTGAGCTAAATTCTCCTACTTCTTTGACTTCTAAGTCCTGGACTTGCCCTATTTTTAACATAAGCGCTAATGTAGTCCTTATCTACGAATAGCGAATATTCTTTACCTTTAAATAATTCGAAATCAACTTAGAAATGGCATACGATATTTATCACACACTGTACATTAAGGCTGGGAGGAAGGAAGTCTTTGATGCGGTTTCTGATCCCAAGGAACTTGTTAAGTGGTGGCCTGAAAAGTGTTCAGGTGAGCAATTGTTGGGTGAAATTTACACCTATGTTTTTACAGAGGCTTATCGATGGAAGATGGAGGTCACCAGGTATGAACCTGGGCTGGCATTTTCACACGCTGTAGTAAGTGCCGATGAAGATTGGGCACCTACATCTTTTCACTATGAACTTTCAGAACACAAGGGAATGACTAAGTTGGAGTTTTCCCATGTTAATTGGGCGAGTCTTAACAATCACTTTAAGCATTCTTCTTGGTCTTGGGCAGTCTTGTTAAAGGGGCTGAAAGATTATCTAGAAAAGGCAGTAGTGATTCCCTTTGAGGAGCGAGCTTAGTGAAGCTTCGATGCGACCTACCTACTTGGATTGCACATCTTCGAAAACCACTGAACGAGTTTTCTTTCATCTACGATGTCCCATGTAGATTTGGCTTTTCGAGGAGCTTCGGCTTGTATCAGCGTTGCATTATCGTTTCCTAGTAATTTTAACTGATTGACAAAATTGGCTAAGTCGTAGGCATTTCCGCCTTGTCTTTCATTGGTCCAGTTGACCTTGAAATCGACATAGGCCCTGACATAGACGTCATTGAAGTAGGGTGCATTGCCACCGTTTCTAACTGTCTTGGAGTAGGGCGAATAGCTAGTGTACCTTGCCTTACTAGTAGTGGGCGTCCCGTCAAGGTGGCTAGAGAGGAAGTCCATTCCAGAGAATTCAGAGTTAGCACTTAGGGCATCTACCTCTTCGACCATCTCTTCCTGGCAAGAGCTGTAGTAACGGTTCATATCTAAGGGAACATCTGCTATGGCTATGGCCTTGGGAGATATGTGCTTAAAAGCTTTATTTTGTTTGGTAAATATCGCCAATTTGAGAGCCCTTGTCCCTGCTATAGAATGTCCTGCGTAAAGCAAGTTCGCATGGGGTATCCCGAAATTATCGCAGACCCTAACGATGTCTTCAGCCAGGGACTTTGTTCTTTTTTCGTCAAATAGAAATTCCAAGGGATGGTCAGTGGTCAGAAAAATAACTGCCAAGCCTTCGTTCATAGCTGTCCTGATGAGACGATCTTGCTGAAGGCTGTCTCTATTTTCGTAGGTGAAAACGATCATCCCCTTAGATTTTTGATACTTGGGGAGCCAGAGGGTATAGCCACCTTCCTTTGTGGGAATGTCTAGACCGGGAAGCAGGGTGATTTCGCTTGAAGCTGCTGGATAACGCACGTTGATTACTTTCTGCGATGCGACGCTGATTGAGCAAACTAAGAAGAGAGCGAGGGATAGAAATTTCATTACTACTTGCTACTTCAAAAAATAAGCCAAGTATGCGCTTGCTAATGAACGGGAGGTGCTTAATTTCTACACAAGCTACTTATTGTGTTGAGGATGATTTGCAGTCTTTACCTAACCTCCTTTCACATATACTCCCCTGCTATTTAGTTTATACGTAGACACACCGTAATCATCCATCCGGAAGATGGATAAATCCTCAGCAACTCTAGACTTAATTTCGCCTCCCGGACTGTCTTCACAAATGCTTATTGAGGACTTTCGGATTCCATTCAAGTCATAGGTGTTAAGGTAAATCTTGGAGTAACCTGGCCCCTCAACTTCTATTGCAAAGACATAGTAGTGCTTTTTTTTGATTGCAAAAATAGCATTGTAGCTCATTTCCTTCCAATCTTCCTCAGGCCAGTCTCTAACTTCAGTATCTATATACTCCACAACCATTTCCTTCCCTATACCCGCCTTGCTTACTAAATCCTCACAAGCAAAATCCTTGCTCACGGTGCTTTCAAATATTGCGAAAAACTGTGTTATCCTTTCTTGAAGTGGATTGCTTTCTAATTCCGCTTTCTTGTCACTAACAGAATCACCAGACTGTGTTTGAGATTTACAGGAAAAGGTAATTAGAAGGAAGCAAAGACTAATGATGGACCAGTTTAATTTCTTCATTTTCAAGCTCTAGAATTTTGTTTTCTAATATTCCTACAGTTTTTAACGAAGGAATCCGGCTTAAGGTGCCTAAAGACCTAACTGGTGTCGTTTGAAATTCAATTTCTTCAAGGCGGCATTGACTTGGAATTGCTCCTAAGTAGGTATTAAAGTCCATGGTTTCAAACTGTAGATGTTGAAGTGAAGGCAGTTCCAAAAGTAGAATCGGAATGTGATCAAGTGTATTGGAATTAACAATTAGTTTCTCAAGTTTCGCAAGTCTGGTAAACTCAATAGGAAGACTATTGCAATCTAGGTCATAGAACGATAGATATTCAAGTTCAGGAAAATACGGCAGCTGGCAAATTTTCTGTAGATCTTCGCAGGTCACCTTGGTATCTAAGACAAGGGTCTGCACTTTTCCATGCTCAGCAGCCTTGTCAAGCAGTTCTGTGATCGGGCCATCGAAAATTAAGTCTGTCAGCATCGGAATTTTTTCACTGGGTTTTTCTTTGCATGAAATTAGAACAAGGCTTAAGATTGTTAGTCTACCTACCAGTTGGAGACCAGTGTATTGCATCATCGTCTAGGATTCTCGTTACAGTAAATTCTTTTAGTCCTAACTGAGCTAGTGGTTTAGAACCACAATTCTTCAGAAAGGCACCATCCTTAGTAGAAGTCGGTGTTTCAGCAGCGGCATTAATTTTATACTTATTTCCATTTTTCTCCACCACTTTTTCCTTGAAACTAAAACTGATATTCATATCTACTGCATTACCGAGGTTATGCTTACTCAGCCCACCTCCCATCTCATCCTTAACTCCTCTTGCAGCCCTTGTACCAATGTGAAATTCACCTCTTACAATGTCAGCCTGCTTCTTAGACTTGCTAAGGTCAATACTTCCATCTTCCTTGTAATGAATCCAATCGACGGGTAGTCCATACCTGACACTTTGGGCTTGAGCTCTTTGTAGTTGATCTTCAGTTCCCTTGCTTGCTCGAATTGCAGAGTCGAAGACCATTGATCTCAACGGGTGTCTTAAACCCGCTGTAATGGAGCAAGTCATACCATTTTCACTAAGAAAGTCCATGAAGCTCTGCAAGTTTCCACCAAAAGTGCCTCCCAGGTCAGCGACCTTTGTGGAACTTGGGAAAAACTGATCAACGACTGCCTTTACACCAGCACCGCTCATGATCGTCTTTGCTCTAGATGCCTCGGGATCAACCCGTGTCATGACGTCAGCGTAGTCTTCTCCACCATCTTTCTTATACTGATCCTTGTGATCATCCGGATTCCAGAATTGAGCATAGAGATTACCCATGCTGGTCCAATTCTCAACAGAGGCCCCATCTTTTTGATACTTGACCTTACCGATGCTCATTTCTCTTTTCTTACCAGTCGGTGTCACTTCTTTGGTTTCCAGAAGACTAACCTTCGTCCATTTAG
>CAZMYK010000412.1:0-4424 GCA_964570435.1 uncultured Saprospiraceae bacterium
ATGGCGGCATTTTTGGATCTATGATGAGTACGCCAATTCTTAACGAACCACAATCTGCGATCTTGGGCATGCATACCATCCAGCAAAGACCTATGGCAGTTGATGGTGAGGTCAAAATCAGACCCATGATGTACATTGCCCTGTCTTATGATCATAGAGTGATAGACGGAAGCTCTTCTGTAACCTTCCTTGTGAAAGTGAAGAACTTACTTGAAGATCCAACGACCTTATTGTTAGATTTATAAAAAAATCACGCCCATGACACTTGGAGAATTTTTCGGCTTGATGAGCCAGAACCCATCCATCGTTATTTTCTACTTCGTAGCACTTCCACTGAGCGCTTTACTGGGTTGGGTATTTGGTAAAGGAGATGGGCATCTTTCACCTTGGAAGTATTTTTATGGCGGCATTATCTACCTAGCCTGTGTGCCTGGTATTTTCGCAATCACCTTAAGCATTTACCAATTCCTATTTGAAAGAATGCCAGTCAGCCAGATAAATATCTTCACTCAGATACTTCCCATCCTTAGCATGGTCCTGACCATCTGGTTGGTGAAGAAGAATGTAGAGCTTGAGCAAATCCCTGGATTCGGAAAGTTACCGGCCTTGATGCTAATTATCCTAGTCCTTCTTGGAGTGATGTGGGGCCTGGACAGGACAAGAATAATAGCGTTTACAGGTTTTCCTTTTCACTACATCTTGATCTTACTAGTGGTCTTGTTCATTGTAATTAGAGTAGCTATGAAGAAAATAGCTGAGTCTTAAGCAACATTTACCTAGAATAGTGCCGCTGTGATGAGAAAGAATAAGGCGAAGGTGATTAGGAAAGAAATTAGGAAGAGGATGCCAATATTTACAAACTTAATAAGGGTCTTGAAGAAACCTTGCTTGTAGTAAAACTTAAAGGCTAGGAAGGGAAAAATGGTCACTAGAGCAAGAGTCAAACTGATGAATATGCTCTCTTGCTCATAGGGAATGAGCACGAGCATGAAGATGCTGCTAATGGCAATCAGCGCAGAAAACAGATGCAGCAAGAAGACAAAGTGCTCCATGAAGTAACGCTTCCTTCTAATGTAGAACAACTTGAGGACAAGTGAAAATATTGGGACAATGGCAATAAAGAGCCAGGTCAAATTCGCAAAAACGAATTTATTGAGGGATCCTAAATCTCGAGAACCTTTTAAAATTTGCTTCAAAATGAGCCTTTCGAAGTAACTTTCCACTTCACTGGATGTGATCACCTCATCAATATCATCCTGAAACATTTGCTTTGAAGTGAGACTTAGTTTCGCCGAAAACAGCTTAATATTGTTGGTATCTGGGATTTCAGCAGAATTAAGGTAGGTGGTGTCATCTTTATATACTACGTATAGTTCATTGCTGATAGAATCGATTAGATTCTGATCTGTTTTAGAAGGATAGATTGACTTAAGAGAATCAAGTGTACCAGAAAGAATATCTATTTGCTCGCGGACAAGTTCCTTCTGCTTGAAGCGTTGACCAAGGTTCAGACTACTTTCGTCTGAAGTGTTAAAGAGATTGTCTATTTGCAATACAGATAGAACAGTGAAAAAAAAGATGATCACGACAAGGTACAAACGAAGTGGGTGGTAGTACGATTTTCTCTTCCCCTCATGAAATAGGGTCGTCAAACGAGCTGGAATAAACAATCCCTTGAGCGTCCTCCAGAACTTATTGTCCAAATTTAGTACTAGGCTGAAAAAGTCAGAGATGAATTCGAAAAATTTGACTTTTAAGGGTCTATTCTTTTGACCACAATTTTCACAGAATAGATATCCATAGCGATTTTGGTGGCCACAATTAGGACAAATATTACTACTGTTATTGGATGTTTCAAGCCTCAAATAAAAAAACTTTAGAAATTAAGGTAACATTTTCAAAGATTAATACACTAATAAAGTGAAGGTTTATTTAATGATAGCTGGAAGTCTGGTGAACGCCCGTTTTACTTGCTTCCAGTTTTTTTCTTAGTTAATGATGGAATATGAATATTAAGGAGTGGGCACTAGAGGACAGACCTAGAGAAAAACTGCAAAGTTATGGACCGAAGCAATTGACGAATGCTGAGCTTCTGGCGATTTTGCTTTCGACTGGCACTAAGTCAAGGAGTGCACTCGGACTAGCTAAGGACTTACTAGCACATGCCAAGAATAGCCTGGAACAACTTGCGACCATGGAAGTCGGGACGCTCTGTCAAGTGAATGGGATTGGTCGGGCTAAGGCCATTGGAATACGTGCAGCCTTAGAGCTTTCGAATAGAAGAAGGAGTGGATCCGAACTTAATAAAAGGATTAAGTGTTCAATGGATTCATATGAGGAAATCTGTGGCCATTTTGTGGACCTAGAAGTCGAAGAATTTTGGGTCTTATTCCTGAATCGAGCTAACAAAGTGATTCGAAAGGAGAGGGTTGGTGTCGGTGGGACGGTCTCCGTTGTGGTAGATCCGAAAACCATTTTTAAACCTGCAATTGCCTTGATGGCAACAGGAGTGATTCTGTGTCATAACCACCCTTCTGGAAATAATAAGCCAAGTAGATCTGACATCTTAGTAACTAATAAAATAGCAAGGGCAGGGAAGGACCTGGACATCATCTTGCAGGATCATCTCATTATTGCAGGAAGGGACTACTACAGTTTTCGAGATGAGGGAATGTTGGAAGATTGAGTAAGATGTTCAACTTTCGTCTCCAATTGATCCTTGACCATAGACTAGCTCGGTTCTTAAAGAAGGTACCTAATAGTAGTATTGTTAAGCAGAAAAGATAGACCATTCTATGGCAGCGCATAATGAAGTAGGTAAATTAGGAGAGAAACTTGCACTGGACTACTTAGTCTGCGAAAAGTATGAAGTGCTGGAAACGAATTATAGATTTAGCTACGCTGAAGTGGACATTATTGCGAGAAAAGATGGAGTGTTGATCTTCGTTGAAGTAAAAACCAGGTCATCTGATAAATATGGGATGCCAGAGTTATTTGTTTCTCCAAGGAAGACTAAATTGATGATGGATGCTGCCTATCACTACATGGAAATGATCGAGCATGATTGGGAAATTCGCTTTGATGTGATTTCACTTTTACTACCCAAGCATCAGGCGCCGAGGTTGAATCATATTAAAGATGCCTTTGTACCATAATATTTTTTAAGTAATACTATAAATTTTACTAAGAAAACATTATCTTTGCACTCCGAAATTGAAAAGTTCAGGCCTTTTGGCCTAGTAAAATATAGAATTATGAAAAAGGGAGTTCATCCAGAGAATTACAGAACCGTTATCTTCAGAGATGTTTCTTGTGACTACGAATTTATTTCTAAGTCCTGTGCTCCAAGTAAGGAGACGTCAAAGTGGACAGATGGGAATGAGTACCCACTTATTAAGCTTGAGATCTCTTCTCAGTCTCACCCTTTCTTTACAGGTAAGATGAAGTTTGTTGATACTGCAGGAAGGATTGATAAGTTCAATAAGAAATTTAAGAACTTTGGGCTTACAACTACGCCTAAAGAAGAAACTTCTGCGGAGTAGTTTGAATTGAAAAAGAATAATTAATCATTGCCCTGTTGATCATGTCTTCAGGGCTTTGTTATTTTGAACAAATCATGGCAACTAATCTAATCTTATTTGACGATGACTCTCGGGATAGTTTACTTCCCCTTGTTTATACCCGACCTGTATGTGAGTTAAGGGTGGGTATTATGACCATTCGAGAAAAGTGGGAACTACTTCTAGATGCAAAAGCCTCTTACATTACGCAAGATTACTTGTCCGAGAAATATCCCATTAATATTGCGGAGAACAATCTTGTGATCAATGGGGCCTTATTGCCCACCCAGCACCTTGCAGAGTTGTTCATGCAGTTGGAAACGAACCAAGCAGTTATTTACAACGATGAATTACTAGCTGCCAATCTTGATTCAAAGCAATTTCAGTACCTCGAGGAAGATCTCCCAATTTCTGAACTTTCTGGATATGACATTTCCGAGGATGAGCGGATTCAGCTTGTAGATCAAGTTTGGAAGATCTTTACCCTAAATGGCCAAGAAATAGAAAGAGATTTTGACCTGATTACGCACAATCGAACGACAGCTCCAATAAGTCATTCGAATACCATCCTCGGTAGCGGAAGAATTTTTATGGAAGAAGGAGCCAAGGTGGAGGCTTCAATTCTTAATACCACTAAGGGTTCGATCTATATAGGAAAGGATTCTGAGATCATGGAAGGATCCATGGTTAGAGGTAGTTTCGCCCTTTGTGACCATGGCGTCGTGAAAATGGGTAGTAAAATCTATGGAGCAACTACTATTGGGCCGTGGTGTAAAGTAGGAGGGGAAATTAACAATTCTGTCCTCCTTGCACACAGTAACAAGGGTCATGATGGCTATATGGGCAACTCGGTCATTGGCGAAT
>CAZMYK010000413.1:0-4412 GCA_964570435.1 uncultured Saprospiraceae bacterium
AAATTATCGATTCATTTAAATAAAAATTACAATTATGCTAACAGCAATGACGGTGGTTATGACATAAATGACAATAGTCTGGATACCTATTTTTGAAAACTTGGCAATGTCCTCCAAGTCTGATATGCCTTTAATCAAAGAAGCGATTATCAAAGGAATGGCAATCATTTTCAAAAGACTAATGAATATCGTACCAAATGGAGAAACCCAATCAGTGACAAATTTATTCATGCCTAAGAATGACATAAGGACACCAAATGCGATACCAAGTCCCATTCCGATTAATATTTTCCAATGTAGGGCTAACTTCATACTTCTCTTTGTTACGGAAGTAAAATAGGAAAAATTTACATGGGGAATAAACTAGCCTTAAAATAAGTCGACCATCTCTACCCGTAGGTGCCCCTAATCATTTCTCTTTTTCCTGGTGGGCCTGGAATTTTTTCAATGGTGAATCCAGCGCTTTGTAGGGCCCTTTTGAAACTGCCCTTGGCACAATAGCTAACCAAAACACCTCCAGTGTTCATAGCGCCTCCTATGTGTTGAAAGATTTCCGGAGTCCAGAGTTCCTCCTGGGTCAAAGGAGCAAAGGCATCATAATACACAAGGTCGAACTTTTGTGAAAACACTACATCTTCCAGCTTACTGAGCAACTTCATGAAAAGAAAAGAATCAAGCTCGATCTGCTCATTCCAAGGGCTGGTGTGTAGGACTTCGAATTCTTTAACAAGATCTGTGCGCCTTAGTTGCTCAAGGTAGTTGAGCTCCTTAAATTGTGCAATTTCGATAGGGTAGGCCTCAACGGTCACGTATTCGATCCTTCTCTGACTTTTCTGGCTCTCAATATAGGTCAATAAGGCGTTAAGACCAGTTCCGAAACCCATTTCAAGAATTCGTAGATTCTGGCCATCTAAGTACTTATAACCAGCTTCAATAAAAACATGCATGCTTTCTTGAATAGCGCCATGCTTAGAATGATAAAGTGCTTGGAACTTATCAGAGAAGATGGAATGTGAACCGTCTGCGGTTATCTCTAAGTTATTGTTTGGCAAGGTGGTAGGCTAGCGATTCGTTCACCTCATCGATGGTAATGTCAAAATGGGAAGCATCATGAATAACTTCGCCATCTGCTAGTAATATTAATTGTGGTGACTCATGGAAAACTTCAAGTTCTGAGGAGATCAGATTAGAAATATTGCGGAACCTTAGAAGATCAAGATAGTTAAAATCTACGCTATGATTTAGCTTCGTGATGCCATCTTCAACACGCATCTTGGCCATGCTGCTAATCGGGCAGGTTGTTGAATGCTTGAAAATAACTTGTGGTTTGTCTTTAGACAATTCTACTATTCCACGGACATCTTCCGAAGAATTAATTGAATTCCACTCCATTAAAAATGATTGAAAGAAATTACTTTATAACAGTAATAACATCAGATACTGCCTTGAAAGCACTTGGACAACCTACGCCTCTATTGCACGAGCTTAGAACTCCTACTAACATTAGTAGGGCAAATAATCCTGCTACTTTTCTTGATATCTTTGACTTCATGTTTTACCTTTTACAGTTATTAAACTAATTCTACTAACGATTAGTTCAATCACTTTATTACAATACTAAATTAATTAAAATACTGACAATTTGTGCCGTTCTACACAATAATGACTCCTAAATTGACATCTGCCCTCATTCAATCTTCATAATTTTCTTTTACTTTGTCTATATGCGGATACATGTTATAGCTGTAGGAGGTAGAATTATGCACACTCTGGCCATACATCTAAAGGCTGAAGGACACCATGTGACAGGCTCTGACGATGAAATTTACGAACCTTCAAGGTCAGCTCTTGAGCGTCATGCTTTACTACCGGAAGAGATGGGATGGCATGCAGAAGCAATCACAGATAATATAGATACGGTGATCCTTGGTATGCATGCTAGGGCAGACAATCCGGAGTTATTAAGGGCGATCGATCTTGATATTGAAGTACTTTCCTATCCAGAATTCATATTTCGAGCATCAAAGAAGAAAAAAAGAATCGTGGTTGCTGGATCGCATGGGAAAACTACTACGACAGCAATGATAATGCATGTCTTCAAATACAGAAATAAAGACTTCGATTTTCTCGTGGGTGCCGAACTTAATGGATTTCAGAGCATGATTGAGTTATCAGATGCTCCAGTGATTGTCATTGAAGGGGACGAGTACCTGAGTTCTTGCATAGATAGAAGGCCCAAGATGATCCATTATTTGCCTGATATTTCTGTTATCACTGGAATAGCTTGGGACCACGTGAATGTTTTCAAGACTGAGGAAGAGTATAACAATCTATTTAGAGATTTTATAGACACGCATCAATCTTCAAGTAAGATTTTTGCATACAAAGACGAAGCCTTGCTTGATCAACTTGTCCTTGAAAATAAAGGTCGGCGAGAAATTGTGAGCTACCTCCCATTAGAAAAGGTTAAGAATGGTAATGTCATTTTTAACAATAAGCAATACCGCATCCGAGTCTTCGGTGAACACAACAGAGCGAACATGATGGCTGCTCTCAAAGTTTGTCTGGAGATGGGAATTACTGCGCCAGATTTTTTTGCTGCTATTTCTACATTCAAGGGTGCTTCTAAGCGCATGGAACTGTGGTTCCAAACAGATAAGGTGATTGTCTACAGGGATTTCGCGCATGCACCCTCAAAGGCAAGGGCAAGCGTTCAGGCCTTAAGAGAACACTTTTCAAGTAAAAAAATAATTGCCTTCCTAGAATTACATACCTACAGTAGCTTGAACGCTGATTTTCTTCCGAAGTACAAGGGCGTGATGGACTTAGCAGATGAAGCATATGTCTATTATTCGAATCACACTTTGAAGATAAAGAATCTGCCTGCTCTCGAAAAACAAGAGGTGTTTGACTCCTTTGACAGTGATGTCACTGTGCTAAACACCAAGGAGGAGTTATCTGCTTCCCTGCGAAAATTATCCCTAAATAATTGTGTTCTTGTCTTCATGTCATCAGGGAATTTTGATAAAATCGATGTGAAAGGAATTCTAAAAGAGAAATTATAACTAGTTTTGCCATCCTAAATTAAGATTATGAGAGAATTAGCATTAAGAGATGCATTGAAGGAAGCCATGCAGGAAGAAATGAGAAGGGATGAGAATGTATTTCTAATGGGAGAAGAAGTTGCTGAATACAATGGCGCCTACAAGGTAAGTAAGGGTATGCTAGATGAATTTGGAGCTAAGCGTGTTATTGATACGCCTATTGCAGAATTAGGTTTTGCAGGAATAGGTGTAGGTGCAGCCATGAATGGCTTAAGACCAATTGTGGAATTCATGACATGGAACTTTGCCATCTTGGCCTTCGACCAGATTGTTAATAATGCTGCAAAGACTTTAGCACAATCTGCTGGCCAATTCAACTGCCCGATTGTCTTTAGGGGACCTTCAGGTTCTGCAGGACAACTAGCCCAGCAACATTCCCAAATGTTTGAAGCGTGGATGGCCTCAGTTCCAGGATTGAAGGTCGTTTCTTGCACTGATCCTGCTGACGCAAAAGGACTCTTGAAATCTGCAATAAGAGACGATGATCCAGTATGTGTTATGGAGTCAGAATTACTTTATGGTCACAAAGGAATGGTTCCAGATGGTGAATACCTTGTACCAATAGGAAAGGCTGCAGTAAGAAGGGAGGGAAGCGATGTTACAATTGTTTCTTTCAATAAAATGATGGAAGTCGTTAAGGAGGCAGCTGTTGAACTAGAAAAAGAAGGAATTTCAGCTGAAGTCATTGACCTTCGTACGATCAGACCGCTAGACCACCAAACCATAGTCGACTCAGTGAAGAAAACCAACAGGTTAGTTGTTGTTGACGAATCGTGGCCATTTAGCAGTGTAGCCGCAGAAATCGGTTATGAGGTGCAGAAATATGCCTTTGACTACCTTGATGCACCTGTAACTCGAGTAAATTCGGCAGATACTTCACTTCACTATGCACCAACGTTTGTGGAAGAATACCTCCCAAATGCTGCAAAAGTAGTTAAGGCAGTGAAAGAAGTCATGTATATTATAGCATAGATTTACCTCTAAAGCTTTACTTCTTCAACATCACCAGATTGCATTCCTTCAATAGTGTGGTCACCTATACTTTGCCGTACTAGTCTCAATACCGGAAAACCAACCGCAGCAAACATCTTCCGGACTTGCCGATTTTTTCCTTCATGTATGCTTATACTAGCCCAGGAAGTTGGTATAGTCTTTCTGACTCGAATTGGTGGTTCTCGATCTGCTAAGCTCGGCGTTCTTATTATTTCAACTGTGCAAGGAAGGGTGGTGTAATACACTCCCGTTTTGATCTTGATCCTTACCCCTTTTTGCAGTTCTTGAATGGCCTGCTTGGTTAGCGAATCCTCG
>CAZMYK010000414.1:0-4409 GCA_964570435.1 uncultured Saprospiraceae bacterium
CAAAATCATAACACCTACCTAATTTATGGTCGACATAAATTCCAGCCGCAGGAGTATAGGTCTTTCGAAGATATGCTGCCAAAACCTCTTGTTCAACGATCATTTGTTCATAATGGTGAAGATATACAGCATCGTCAGTAAATCCTTTTATGCGAGCTTCACCGTCACCTGACTCAATGATCTCAATTAAGTTGTCATTTGCCTCGTGAATCAACTTGAACAGGGAATCTGAGATATCACTCGCAGGAAAATCTAGTTGTTCTTCTACCTGCACGCTTGCATATGGCATTTCATGTGATTGTCGGTAGGTATCTGAACAAAAGCCTTCAGAAAGGATTTTGAGCTCGTTATCTTTTTCTTTCTTCCAAATCACAAAGTACATTCCTCCATATTGCTTAGACTCTCCCTCAGCATCCAGATAGTCGATGCTAAAGTGACCATCTTCTAGTACATATTCACCAAAGGACTGCACCTCATAAATCGTCTTTTGATAGTGCTTTGTAGTACAAAGTTGCCACCAATCTTCATAAAACTTTTTTAACCGGTTCTTATCGAAGATAGCGACCTTGTATTCGGGACAAAGGGTAAGATCCTCATGATATATGTCAATGTAGGAATCTACCTCCTCTTCTTGATACCACTGATCAATTTGCAGATTGATCGCTGAAATTCTGTCTTTCAAACTTTCCTCTGTGGCCAAGTCTAACTTTTCTATTTTTTTTGAAGTACAAGAAATTAGCAACAAAAGAAAGATTGAGACAAGGAAGGACCACCTGGTAAATTTCATTTGCATTATAGATTTATCTTAATGAGTCAGCAAAGAAATAAATCTTGAGTAAGTCTTTATTGAATAATTGCTGACTGGCTTCAAAAAATTGACAAGAGGTAAGAATGGGTGGAAAAAATGACCTTCACTCGCCAGAAATAAGCAAAGACCTCCTTAAAAGAAGGTCTTTGCTATTAATATGTGAACAAGAAATTGTACATCCTACTTCTCCACTGGCTTCATAGTCATTTCGTATTTGCCTCCACCTTGAATGAAGTTCATTTTTTTCTCACTGGGAATAAAGATGACTTCCAAACCTATTGCCTTGTTTGAAAAAACATGTCCTCCTTCAGCCTTCAAGGGGAATGAAGGCTGGCCCGTACCTTGGGCAATTAGCTCGCCTCCCTTCTCACTGATGGTAAGATCCATTGGTAAGATATCAGACTCGTAAGTGCCTAAGTACTTAGCAAGGTTTCCATCGGTAAGTTCTTCAGATGTTTCTTCAGATGAATCTTCTGTTTTCAAGGTAAAGTCAAAGGCCATCCCTTGTTGTTCAAAGTGTAGCTTCTGTTCTTCTGGAACGAAGGTGATTTTCACACCATACTTGGTAATGGTAAAATGGTCATCACCCTTCGCAGTTAGAACTTCTGGAGTCTGACCAGTCACTTCCATAATCAAGGTCGATTCCCCCTTTGTAAAAATTAAATCCATGGGAAGCTGATCATTAACGTAGGTGCCCAAGTACTGATCAAGTACTTCATTGCTCAAAGCAATGGACTCAAAAGAAGGTAGGTCGTATGGCTTTCCTAGGACCTCGCGCATTGCAGCATTAGCAATATCATGGGCACCGAAGTTTGCACCATTGCAGATAATTGCTATTGCTAGGTCATGTTCTTCGAAGTAAGAAAAGGTGGAGGAAACTGCATCAATAAAGCCAGGATGCCCGAATCCCTCCATTTCATCGATGGGTACTCCTTCAATTCCAAATCCGTATGAAGCATCAGCTGCTGGCTTCATCTGCTCGAGACCTGCCCTAGAGACCAATTCTCCATTGAATAAGGCCGTTGCAAAAAGTGTTAGATCTGAGGGAGTAGAAATGATGCCACCAGCTCCTTGAGAGATGGACAAATCTTCCTCAGCATTCAAGACCCATTCTTCCTTCATCCTATACGAACGAGCTTCATTTTGAACAGGATTGATTTTACCTCCATATCTTGTATTTGCTAAACCCAGAGGCTTAACAATATGCGCATCAAGAATTTCAGGATAGGACTTTTTGTACAGGTCCTCAAGTATGAATGTCAATAGTACATAATTCGAATTGCTGTACTTGTGCTTCTCATCCGGATTGAATTCAATGCCCTTGCTCACTATGGTATCTATCAGGGCCGCCTTAGTAATTGGACTAGTGTTCCAGGAGAAGAAGCTTCTATCTGTGAAAGTTGTGATACCACTTCGGTGGTTAAGTAGTTGTCTGACAGTAATTTTGTCAGCATTTTGGATTCTTGGGAAGAACTGTTTGATGTTTTCATCAAGACCGATCTTGCCCTTTTCCACTGCCTGCATAAGTAAGGTCGCTGTAAATGTCTTAGAAACAGATCCAATTCTAAATTTTGTTTCCCTAGTGTTCGAAATATTCTCTGCCAGGTCTGCGTATCCGATGGCCTTGCTGTAAATGACCTCACCCCCTTTCGCTACTGCTAGACTTCCGAAGAAGCGATCGTTCTCTTCTAATATGTTTAAGAAGCTGTCAAGCTTAGCATGCCTGCCTTCTTGACCAAAAGTGATAGTACAGATAATAAGAAGTGCGATTGCTGTGATAATAGATTTCATAATATTTGATTTTATTTTTTGATCAATTAGATTTAAAAAGTGTTCTTTTAAAAGCCTACTTCGCTAAGTCTGCCCTTACCATTCATATTTTTGTTTGATAACACAATCCAAATCTAGATCCATTTTGACCTAAAAGATCTTAATAGTGACCGATCCTATGGGTGCTGTGATCACCCAATATAAAAGTGGGATAAAGGGCGTATATCACAAAAAAGAGAAAGTCACATTTATCTTTCCTAGCTTGCGATATGATTGATTTTCTCAAAAAGCGTTGGGTATATCACAGCCTTATTTGGATCATTGCTTATGTGGCTATGGCCCTTATGATTTATATCAACCTAGACGATTCGGAACCATATATCGAATGTCTTAAAGAGCCGCTAATACTATTTATTCCAGTAATGATAGTAACCTATCTCAGTTTCTGGGCCAAAGGAAGGCTCTTTGATAGCCGTCAATACTTGCTATACGTTCTCGCTGCAACGTTGATCGTTGTTCTGGGTGTTATCTTATATGAATACTTTGAGCAGTTTGACGAAGGGTCCCCCAATCCGCGAGCAATGAACATCTCCAACTTTATTTTTCTTCAAATTTTCGCTGTTGGACTTCAATATTTCAAGAGAGGGATCATTAACCAAGGCCAAATCCAGGAACTTAGAGCCGAAAAGGCCATCACAGAACTCAACGCTCTCAAGGCGCAGATCAACCCCCATTTTCTATTTAACACCTTGAATAACATATATGGTATGAACCAGGTCAATCCTGAAATAGGTTCAGAAATGATCTTGGAATTATCAGATGTCATGCGTTACCATCTCGAATTTTCGAAAGCGATGAAGGTTAAGCTCGAAGACGAAATTCAGCTCTTGAATTCCTATGTGAAATTAGAACAGCTTAGACTCAGTGAAACTTGTGATGTTCAAGTTGATTTCTCGGGAAGCGATGCCAGTATTATGATTTCTCCCCTGCTCTTCCTGCCTTTCATCGAGAACGCATTTAAGCATGGTACCCACCCAACCAAGGATTGCTATGTCCACATTAGCCTGAAGACACATCCTGGCAGTATCTTACTGACTGTGAAAAATTCCCTTATCGCCAACCGTAAAGTTGTCAAGACCCATATTGGGCTGCAGAACACTAAGAGAAGGTTGGAACTACTCTTCCCCCAAAAACACGACCTCAAGGTCACAAAGACAGACAACTACCATCTTGTAGAACTAAGCATTGAAGTGTGATGAAAATGAAAATACTCATAGTAGATGACGAGCCCATTGCACATAAGGTCTTAGAGGGCTACTGCCAAAATTTAGACTACGTCGAAATCGTTGGGCACTGCTACGATGGTATCTCGACACTTAACTTTCTTAATAAGCAGCAGATTGATGTCGTTCTCCTAGATATTCAAATGCCTGATCTAACAGGCTTAGAACTGCTCGACACCTTGAAGAATAATTCGCCCAAGGTGATTTTTACAACGGCGTATACTGAATATGCCTTACAGAGTTTTGACTTTGACCAAGTTGTTGACTACCTGCATAAGCCTATAAGGCTTTCAAGGTTTATTAAGGCCTTAGAAAGAGTCAAGAGGGTCCTGCAGTTGGAAAGTGATTTTGGCAATAAGCCGATGGCTGAATTGGAAGACTCTTCTGAGAAAGCCGAGACTGACTTTATAAGTATCAAGGATAACAAGGTAATCTATAGACTATCCTACAAGGACATTAGGTACATTCAATCTTGGGGGAACTATCTCAAATTTTTCGTGGAAGATCAGAGTGTCAAAATAGTTCGAAAGACCATCAAAGCCCTCGAG
>CAZMYK010000415.1:0-4408 GCA_964570435.1 uncultured Saprospiraceae bacterium
TTACAATGACGATGACTATCTAGTTAAAGTAGAAAATCGTCGCGTTGGGGATACTTCTGTTTTGTTGGGCTATACAAGTTTTCACTACAATGAAGATTACACCTATATGAAGGAGGGGTATCATAAGATTTTTAGAGATTCCCTTTCAGAACAATGGGGGGCAACTCACGAAATTTTAAAAGATGGAAGCTATCAAAGCAAACAACATAAATTTAAAAAGGGTAAAAAAGAAATCACAAGTGAATACCTAAGATCCCCTTCTGGTCGCAAGGCAACCTCTTCGAGTTTCCATGTGGGATATTCATACAGTCATCGTAGATGGGAAATCACCTACAACGAGGATGGAAAGGTGTTAAAAAGGGAAACTTACTTTAACAAAAGGAAAGATCCTAAATCCACACGGCTATATACATATGATATCGATGGCAGCATGCTCGTTTTAGAGTATATTGAAGGAAAGACTAATGAGGTAACTAAATATATAAATGAAAATGGATGTGTCAAAAAAGCTTTTTTTGAAAAAAGAGTGGGAGGGGATCTTATTACTAAGGATTACACATATGAGTATCTCTTTGATCATCATAATAATTGGACCTTAAGACTTGTCTACCTTGACGGAAAATTGTATTCTGCTGATTTTAGAGTATTGGAATATTTTTAATTGTAGTTTGTATCAGAATAAGAGATTTACAAACTTCATTCTTATCTCGAAGACCTCAGCTACTTGAAAAGCAATCGCTAGCTGCGAATTGCAAATTCGCGGCCTTTGATCTCTGCTGATGCTAAGCGTTTTGATGGCTGACGTTAAAAAGGATAATGAGTGGTGCGAAATTACAAATTTCGAGCTCTGCATTATCTAGTTGGTAGTAAGTTATTATTGGACTACTTGAATCAAACGACCAGGAACAAAAGAAACACTTGCTATTGATAATTTGCAACCTACAAGTACTCCTTCCTCCACTTAATTCGGTACATCACAATAACAAGAATTAGCAAACTTGTGCCTAGTGCTGCACTAATGATTTGATTATAGGGCTGCCAAAATGCTAGTACAGTCCCTGATGCAGCCGAAAATAATGCAGTAAAAGCACCGGTCATTTTGACGATGTGTTCGATCAACCAAAGTCTAGCTAGTCGAATGACTTTAAAGATTCTCAACAAGTCGTAGAGGCAATAGAATCCAAGATAGCCGACGGTGTACAGTATCACTCCCTTATTCCAAACCAGGTTGGATGTATTCATTTTGTATAGAAACAATACTCCCGCACCTAGCATGAAAATGACAAGGCAAAGGTCGAATCCTCCAGGACCTCTTTCCTTATATTTTAAAGCCCGAAAGCCAGATATAGCAGAATACATACTTAGTAGCGTGATGAGGGTTAAGAAAGGCCGATCTCTAAAAAATAGAACGCCATTGAAGGCTGTGAAAATGGTAATGCCAATTAGGACTAGAAAAATTTTGCCAAATCGAAGGTGCTGTTGGCCTCCTTTTTTTACAATAAGTGGAATGATCCCAATGATCATTCCAAGGGTCCCGGCAAAAACGTGGAGATAAATGTTGATCGTGTGCAGCATATCAAAGGTTTAATGAATGAATGCTCTAAGTACCTTCTTTTCAGTGTTGTATGAAAGCTGTTTTAGGTGGGTGATCCTTATATAATGGTGAAAGGACTAAGGGGCAAGTGGGTGAAATTAAGCTACTGGAGTTTTATGATGTCTTTAATAGTCGCTGCATACGTTTTACTGGAATTCACTTCGCTTCCATCCGATAAGCTGAGAATGTACCTACCATTAAGGTGCGATCTGATCGATGTGATCTTGGACCTGTTTACAATATGCTTTCGATGAATTCGAACGAAGCTTGGCCCCAATCGGGATTCAAGAAATCTTAAAGAGTAGTCGCAGATGCTTTTTTTTCTGTCTTCCACAAAGACGAAGGAATAGTTGTCATAGGCTTCAAAATATACAACATCTTGTGTTGAGGTCAAGATGATGTTTTCGCCTTGCTTTGACGGGATTTGAAGAATAGGATGCCGATTGTCAATAGCTTTCTCAGGTTCTACAGGTGGACTGGCGTTTTCATCTAATAGCTCGAAAGTGAGGTAGTTTCCGAATCCGATTGCAGCTGTAATGATAGAATTAACCAGATACATTTTGCCTCCACTTAGCGGCTTATAACCCGACTGAGACAGTATTGCATCTCTGATTATAATTTCGACCTCAGTTGCGATGCAGGCTACTACTATGAAAAGCAGCAAAAATAGGGAATAGACCTGCCATTTCTTATTGCAGAATGCCAGGAGGAGGTCTCTATTAAAGACGATAACAAGTAGCGAATATCCAATGATTAGACTTGTTATTGTGTTAATCACTAGCCTTCCTGAGAGCTCTTCGCCAAAACCCATGAAGAAGGATGCAAAACCTATTGCAAGTCCTAAGATGAGAATGTAGGGAAGGAACTTATTGGCCTTCTTGAAATCTACTTGATCAAGCAACATAAAGCATGACTATCTCCTTTTAATTGGAAAATCAAGATAGCTAAATTTCACTAGATAGAGACTTAAGACTAATCGGAATTGCAAGGATTTTGGGGACAAAAAAACTCCCGGAATAGTTCTAAACCGGGAGTCATAATAATACAATCTAATACTACTATGATCGTACTTCTTATGGATACATATGTTAAAATACTACGATAAATCAATTGCTCTTGCAGGATGTTTCAGGCTACCTTTGACAAAATAAAGATCTGCTACTGAGATTGACGTAGCAGACTTTTGAAAAAAGTATTGAAACTGTTTCCAACTTACACTACTAGACACGTGACTGTAGACATACCACATCTTTGAAATGTTAAAAAAATATATTTAACATTTGCCTGCCTTAGGCTTGCTGAAAAGCGCTACTTGCATAGGTTTGAAAAGCTCTTGGCTTTGGGCTTAGCAATCGTTTGATTGTTCTTGGGTTAAGACCTAATGTCCTTCACGCATCGAAATCCTGTGTGGTTCAATCCCGTGTCGGGGCTAGATTGCATTCTTCTTGAGTTTCGATAACCGGAACAATATTCATCATTGCAGAGAAAAGAGCCCCCTCTCATGACCTTGGCTGGTGTATAGGGATTTGCAGGGTTAAAACTTTGTGTAGGTCCTAGTGAACCATCCTTGACTGCAGCTTCCTTAGAATAATAAGCGGCATCGTACCAGTCGGAGCACCATTCCCACACGTTCCCAGCCATATCATACAGCCCATAAGCATTTGCCGGAAATGATTTGCTTGGAGCAGTGCTAGAATACCCATCTTTGAGGGTGTTTTCATAAGGAAATAAACCCTGCCAGAAATTAGCAAATTGATGGCCGGCAACGTTTACATCCTCATTTCCCCACGGATAGATAGACCCCTTGCTTCCACCTCTTGCAGCCCATTCCCATTCTGCTTCAGTCGGAAGTCGCTTTCCTGCCCATTTGGCATAAGCGCTAGCATCTTCCCAAGCTACTTGAACAACAGGATGATCCATCTTGCCATCTAGATTTGACTCAGGCCCAAAGGGTTGCTTCCATGATGCACCAATGGTCCATTTCCACCATTGTGAAGCATCATTCAAAGAGACAGGTTGATTGGTCTTTTGAAAAACAAGGGCTCCAGGTTGCATTAGACTATCCGGTGGGGGAGGAGTACCTGGCGGAAGGTCCTTGGAAATTTCAGCCCAGTCCAGGGCCTGCTCAGCAATTGTTATATAACCTGTAGCCTCCACAAACCGCATAAATTCGCGATTGCTTACCTCTGTTTCGTCCATATAAAAGGCCTCAAGGGCAATCTTGTGCTTGGGGTATTCGTCCTCAGAAGCTTGATCATTATCTCCTCCCATATCGAGTACACCTGCAGGGATGAAGACCATTCCGTCCACTACTTCAATATTGACATCATTTCCGCAGGATAGGATGAATGTTAAGGCAAGTAGAAAAAGGACATTATAGATTCTGAAATTATAAATCATTTAAAATATGTAGTATTATTAAATCGTAAAATAAGGCATTATATGATAACCAAGAAAACATTCAATTTCCTAAAACAAATAGCAAAATCGAATAATCGGGACTGGTTTGAAAAAAATAGAGCGTTTTATGAAGAGAGTTATCTAGAAATGCAAACACTTGCGGATGCAGTTAATAAGCTCATGTCTGAGCACGACCAGATTATAGAACTATCGCCTAAGAAAAGCATATTCAGGATCTATAGAGATGTTAGGTTTTCTAAAGATAAGACGCCATATAAGAATCACTGGGGAGGACGTATTAAGCGTGATACCTCCTTGCTAAGAGGTGGTTATTATTACCATGTCGAGCCCGGTAATTCCTTTGCAGCTGCTGGTTTCTGGGGCCCAGAAAGCAAGGATCTCAAGTTAATTCGT
>CAZMYK010000416.1:0-4408 GCA_964570435.1 uncultured Saprospiraceae bacterium
CAGCACTAGCCAGCAATATCAAGAATTACTTATTTTTGAACTATTCGGTTAAGGAGGCTTTATTCCTCTCAGAAAGAGAAGAGGATATTGTCAATGGGATCATGCTAAATATAAAAACTGAATATCAAACCAACCCAGATCATTTCAGCCAACAAATAATTATTAGTCAAATAGAATTACTACTTAGCTACTCTGAGCGCTTCTATAAGCGACAGTTTTTGACTCGTAAGATTTCCAATCATCAAATATTAAACAGACTAGAAGAGCTTTTAGAGGACCATTTTTCTAATGACAATATCTTGCCGTCAGTGCATGACATTGCACAAAAGCTAAATCTTACGCCAGACTACCTAAGCAGCCTGCTTAAAAGTCTCACAGGTCTAAGTACTCAACAACATATTCATGTGAAGTTAATAGCAAGGGCAAAGGTAGAACTATCAACAACTGACTTGTCAATAAGCGAAATTGCGTACAGTCTAGGCTTTGAGCATCCACAATCTTTTAGTAAATTGTTTAAGTCGAAAACTAAGCAAACACCATTGGAGTTTCGAACGGCATTTAGGTAGGAAGGTGAATGATCTATACAGCCTAAGTGTAGTCTTGATTTTTGATTGTAATTCTAGTTTGCTCATCCGCTAACTTGGGCGATACTTGCCTCTGATATAAAATAAAATGAAGACCTCCCTAAGAGTATTAAAATGGATTATTGGACTAACACTTACAGTTCTTACACTAGTTTTACTGTGGCTGTCAGAACCTGAGGTGCGAAAGGTCAAGAATCAAAAAGGTGTCAATTTTGATAAGGCGACAAGCTGGGACCAGGATTCTATCTTATCCATCAAAGCCTATTTATCTAAGGCCAAAAATATAGATGCCTTCATCGCCCTAGATGGAGACAAAGAAATCTTTAGCTTTGGAGAACCTGAGAAACTCATCAACCTACACTCGGCAAGAAAACCTACAATTAGCTTACTATTTGGTATTGCTCGAGATAAGGGACTAGTAGACCTAAATGAGACGCTGGGAGATCTTGGAATTAGTGAGAATGGCATAGAACTTACAGAAATCGAGAAGTCAGCGAGCATAGGTGATCTGTTGATGGCAAGATCTGGAATCTACATCGATGCAGATGCGCAACCCTCTATGGATATCGCAAGACCGAAGAGGGGCCAGTACACACCTGGAGAACATTACTACTACAACAATTTCGATTTTAATGCCCTTGCTACAATCCTACGACTTAAGACCGGAATGAGCTATGAAGATTGCCTCTATGAATGGCTTGCAAAACCTCTAGGAATGCAAGAATTCCAAATTGAAAATGTTGTGTATGGAACGCCTTTCAGCAGTTTAGAAACGCAGCATCCCGCCTACAAAACATGGATGAGTGCTCGAGATTTTGCTAAGATTGGTAGCTTGATCAACCAAAAAGGAGTCTGGAAAGGAAGGAGAATAGTTTCTGAAGAATGGATCTTAGAAAGTACAAAGCCCTATCATGAGTTTCAAGAAGAAGATAAAAAGTGGCCAAAGGATGCATTTAGTTATTTGTGGACCATTGATACGGAAAATGGTAACATCTGGGGATCAGGATATGGTGGCCAACATGTGATGATCGATACTACGAATCAACTTACTCTTGTACAAAGACACTATACAGGAAACTCTCTGTTAAGCCAAGGCCTCTATACTTTAAGGAACACCCAAAGTTCGCAAGTTGATTTAATGCAAGTTTGGTATGCCTTGCTACA
This sequence comes from uncultured Saprospiraceae bacterium, assembly GCA_964570435.1. Lineage (GTDB taxonomy): Bacteria > Bacteroidota > Bacteroidia > Chitinophagales > Saprospiraceae > Portibacter. The sequence goes on from CAZMYK010000416.1 coordinate 1,749, forward strand.
AGCGAAGTCCGGTGCAAAATAAAAAGATCGTAGACACAATTTTAAGCGCAGTTGATGCTTCGCTACCCATTCCCCATGCTACTTGGCAAAATCTACGCCTTTGAATAAGTATGCCATCTAGCCATAGATCCAATTAAAGTTGCTGAAACTTCCTTAAGAAGTCAAGAGATTATCTAATGCAACTTGGTTGCAATAAAATCATTAACTATATTTACCAAATTGCTGCGTTTTACAAATTTACCTTATGATACACATAGATCAAGTCAATAAATCTTTCACAGGAAGTCCTGCCTTAAAAGACCTCAACTTAGAAGTAAAAAAGGGTGAAATTTTGGGGCTTTTAGGGGCCAACGGCGCAGGAAAATCAACGACAATCAACTTGCTGCTAGGCTTTATCCAAGCGGACTCAGGAAGTGTCAAGATCAACCAAAAGGACGTCTTGAAACATCCCCAAGAAGTCCGCAAGATTATTGGTTATATTCCAGAAAATGTGAATCTCTATCCTTACTTGTCGGGGCTCGAAAATCTAGACTACTTCTGTAAGTTAGCCGCGTTATCTTATAGCACAACCCAATTGCAAGAATTTCTTGAAACTTGCGGTCTAAATGAAGACGCTCACCACAAAAGAATTTCAGACTACTCCAAGGGAATGAGGCAGAAAGTTGGTATTGCAATTGCCTATGCCAAGAAAGCCAGCGTCTATCTACTAGATTAACCAGCCAGTGGACTAGATCCCTTAGCAAGTAATGAACTATCAACATTGTTGAAAAAGTTAGCATCGGAAGGAGCCACTATTCTGATGGCATCGCACGATATTTTTAGGGTCAGGGAAGTTTGTGACCGTATTGGAATTTTAAACAAAGGAGTATTGGTGAAAGAACTAGACAGTGAGGAGGTAAGTGCTAGTGAATTAGAAAGGCTCTATTTGGAATATATGAAAAACTAGTTAAGCATGTGGCAAGTTATTAAAAATGAATGGCGTTTTTTGACCCGCAATCGCACACTAGCAGGAATTAGTATTGGTTTTGTTGGTGTCTTACTATTGACGGTCTACCTAGGCAACCTTCAAACCCAAAAGCAAACTCAACGCTACCAAAGTGCCCAGGAACATTTAAGGACTCAATGGGAAAGCATAGAAGAAATGAACCCTCACGGAGCAGCACACTATGGTACCTATGTCTTTAAACCAACAAATCTGCTAAGTAGTATTGACGAAGGAGTGAATAGTATAACTGGCAACGTGCTAAGAGTAGAAGGACATGTACAAAACGAAATCGTATACTCAGAAGCCTCACAAATGCAAGCCATATCTAAGTTTGGCAAACTGAAAAGTTCACTCCTATTACAATACATTATTCCAATCTTATTGATTTTCATTGCTTTTCGATCAGTGAGTACTGAAAAGCGAAGCGGAAGGTTCAAAATGTTATCCTTGCAGGGGGCAAGTAATAGTAAAATTATTGTCTCTAAGGCAGTCTCAGTTTGGATGTATGGCATAGGGCTCTTGCTCTTGGTGGTCATGACATATGTGCTTCTTAACCTACGTAATATTGAAAGCGATCATGTAAAAAGGACGCTACTTCTAATTTTATCATATAGTCTATACTACTTTACACTGACAGGACTAACAGTATACCTTTCAGCACGTCTTAATAGGACAAGTCTTGCCTTGACTTCAATGTTAGGGCTGTGGATAGTATGGACCATCTTTTTTCCTAATATTATGATGAGTTCGCTCGAAAAATGGCATGACCTGCCAAGTCGAGAAGCATTTAGCACAGCAATGAAGGAGGACCGTTCAAAAGGGCTTGACGGCCATAATCCTGCAGACGAGCGCAAAAAGGAATTAGAAAATTCTGTATTAAAAGAATATAAGGTGGACAGTCTAGCGCAGTTGCCCATCAACTTTGATGGCTTACTGATGCAAGAAGATGAAGAATATGGAAACAAGGTTTGGGACAAGCACTTTGGAAATCTTCGCGAGGTTCTTGCTCAGCAAAAGCAGAGTTATCAATTGGGAGGAATATTTAATCCGTTTATTTCCCTACAAAACGCTAGCATGGGTTTAGCAGGGAACGATAACCTGCATCACCAAGAATTCCTGGTTCAAGTTGAAAACTTTCGGAGGGTATTTATCAAATCGCTCAACGACAAACACGCCTATGGCGGTTCTAAGACAGGAGATTGGGGGTGGAAGGCCGACAATGAATTTTTCAAGTCCGTTGCAGACTTTAAATATCAACCTGCATCCCTTAGTTTCGTTTTATCAAACTATATAATTGACCTCCTGCTCCTAGCTTTTTGGAGTTTGCTGACAGCTGCTCTTCTGTTTTTTGGACTCAAAAAAATGCAGATCTGATGAAGCACTTTGATATCTTTTTATTTGAGTGGAAGCATTTCACACGTAAGCCTTTTAAGTACATTGCAATTTTACTTTTTGTGCTTGCAAGTATTTATGGATTGTACAATGGCGCGAACTTGTTCGAGAAACAAAACGTAGAACTTCAAAAGATTGAGGACAAAATATCATCCGAACGAGAACGGATCACTACCGAGGTATATAAGGCAGGCAAATTAGTTTCTGAAGACCGCCCTTGGGTAGACTATAGCCAACCACTATGGGCCTTTTGGTACTCCACGGTATACGACTTCAAAACGCC